>JAVHPL010000120.1:83635-94459 GCA_036170555.1 Sediminibacterium sp.
CAAGTAAGGCAATCTGATTTTCCTATCAAGGCCAATCCTTTTTGATAATCGGGATTACTACTTAAATCAGCAACAGGTGCTGCTGCTTCAGTTGCTGATTTTTCTTCAGTTTTAGTAGCGCCGCCGCCACACGCTGCAACCATTCCTGTAAGGGCAAATAATACAATGTATTTCTTCATAAAAGCAAATTTTTGAACGTCAAAGTTATTGCTAAATACCTAAAATTTTTCTATTAAAATTTTCATCGCTTTCCGTACCTGCAAAATCATCGAAGGTTTTATCGGTTACGCGTATGATATGATTGTTAATAAACGGAGCACCTTCTGCAGCACCCGTTTCTGGATGCTTGATTGCACATTCCCATTCCATTACAGCCCATCCTGTATAGTTGTACTGTGCCAGCTTACTAAATATTTGTTTAAAGTTAACTTGACCATCTCCCAATGATCTAAATCGGCCTGCACGTTCAACCCATCCCTGGTATCCGCCATATACACCCTGCTTTCCGGTAGGATTAAATTCTGCATCTTTTACATGAAACATTTTAATGCGTTCATGGTAATGGTCTATATATTCTAAATAGTTTAAACATTGTAACACAAAATGAGAAGGGTCATACAACAAACAAGCATGTTGATGATTGTTTACTTTTTCTAAGAACATTTCATAGGTAATGCCGTCATGTAAATCTTCGCCTGGATGAATTTCATAACAAAGATCAATGCCATGCTCTTCATACACATTTAAAATGGGTAACCATCGGTTGGCTAGTTCTGTAAATCCTGTTTCTACCAATCCCGCAGGGCGTTGTGGCCATGGGTAAACGGTTTGCCATAGCAATGCTCCGCTAAAGGTAGCACTTGCATTTAATCCTAAATTTTGTGAAGCTTTGGCTGCATATTTTAATTGTTGAACTGCCCATGCTGTTCTGGCGCTTGGATTACCTTTTACAGCTTCCGGGGCAAATCCATCGAACAAGGCATCGTAAGCAGGGTTCACTGCCACCAACTGACCTTGTAAATGCGTACTCAATTCGGTTATCTGCATTCCTGCTGCTGCAACAATTCCACTAATTTCATCTGCATAGGTTTTGCTTTCTGCAGCTTTTTGTAAATCAATGCAACGGCTATCCCATGTTGGAATTTGTACTCCAACAAAACCTAATGATGCAGCCCATTTACAAATTGTTTCTAAAGAATTAAATGGGGCTTGATCTCCCATAAACTGTGCTAAAAAAATGCCCGGACCTTTAATAGTAGTCATTGCTTAATTAATTTTATAAGTGGTCCATTTAATATCAGAATTGGCCGACTCCACTACATTATCTATAAATGCCATTCCGCGAATACCATCTTCTACCGAAGGAAAATCCAATGCTTCTTTAGGTGGAGTTGTGCCATTTAATTTTGCATGAAGGGTAGTAGCAAAATTTTTATAGATATTGGCAAAAGCTTCTAAATAACCTTCGGGATGCCCACCAGGTGTTCTGCAATTTGATGTGGCATAAGAAGAAAGCCGATCGGTATAATTAGAACCTGCTCTTAGAATTTGCGTTGGTTTATCTAGCCATTTTACAATGAGGGTATTGGGTTCCATCTGTGCCCATTCCAATCCTCCGTTTTCTCCGTAAACCCTTATTTTTAAAGCGTTCTCTTCTCCTGCTGCTACTTGTGAAGCCATCAATACACCAGCAGCTCCATTATCAAAATGCAACAATACACTACCATCATCATCTAACATTCTGCCCTCTACCATGGTATTTAAATCGGCACATAGTTTAGTGATTTTGGCACCCGTAATGTATTCGGCTAAATGCGCCGCATGCGTACCAATATCGCCCATACTACCACTCTTACCCGATTTTTTTGGATCGGTTCTCCAAGCTGCTTGGGCGTTGCCTTCTCGCTCACTTAATTTGCTCAACCATCCTTGCGGATATTCAACCCATACTTTTCTAATTTTTCCAAACACCCCATCTGCTACCATGGCTTTAGCTTGCTTCACCATTGGGTAGCCTGAATAGGTATGGGTTAGGCAAAGCAATAAACCTGATTCTTCTACTTTGGCTTTTAATTGTTTGGCTTCGTCTAAAGTGAAACAAATGGGTTTTTCAATTACTACATTAAAACCATGTTCCAATGCCATCATTGCCGGAGCAAAGTGCGCAAAATTGGGTGTAACGATGGTAACAAAATCCATCCGCTGATTGGCAGGCAAGGTTGCTTCATGCTTGATCATTTCTTCGTAAGTAAGATAAATTCTTTCCTTAGGTAGGAACAATAATTCACCCGATTCCTTAGCAACAGCAGGATTAATACTTAAAGCGCCGCATACGAGTTCAATCATTCCATCCATATTAGCTGCCAAGCGATGGATAGCACCAATAAAAGCATCTTTACCTCCACCAATCATGCCCATTCTTAGTTTTCGATACATTGTATGTTTTTTAGATTTGAATTATTGAGAAGATTAAAAGTAAAAAAAATAGCCCATTATTTTTTGCTTTATCACAATCTTATGATTTTGATGCTAAACAAATATTATATTTAGCATCCAATTGGTTGCTGTATGAATACAAAAGCAAATCGCCGAGCCGCAATTAAAAATTTAATTGCTGGAACTGCTGTAATTTCAGCAAGTTCATTTATTCCCAGTGTAAGCTGCCAAGCAGCCGAAAAATTTATGGTAAAAGGAAATATTCAACACGCTGTATGCAGGTGGTGTTTTAGTGACCTATCTGTAGAGCAATTATGCATAGAAGCTAATAAAATAGGAATCAAAGGAATTGATTTAGTTGGTCCTAAAGATTGGCCTACTTTAAAAAAATACAATATTGTATCGAGTATGTGCAATGGCGCAGAAATCAACCTGGTGAAGGGTTGGAATGATCCTCAGTATCACACTACATTAATAAAAAATTACACAGAATATATTAATTTAGTTGCAGCAGCAGGCTATACCAACCTCATTTGTTTTAGTGGCAACCGTAGTGGAATGAGCGATGAACTTGGTTTAACAAACGCAGCCAATGGATTAAAACAAATCATGGCCCATGCCGAAAAAAAGGGTGTGATGATTCAAATGGAATTGCTGAATAGTAAAGTAGACCATAAAGATAATATGTGCGATAAAACGGCTTGGGGAGTTGAATTGTGCAAGCGTATTGGCTCTCCTAATTTTAAATTACTGTACGATATTTATCACATGCAAATAGATGAGGGCGATGTGATTCATACTATACGCGAGTTTCATCCTTATATAGGGCATTATCATACTGCTGGTGTTCCCGGACGTAATGAAATTGATGAAACTCAGGAATTGAATTATCCTGCTATTATGAAAGCCATACTGGCAACAGGATTTAAAGATTATGTAGCCCAAGAATTTATTCCTAAAGCAAAAGACAAATTAGCATCGCTTAAAAAAGCGATTGAAATATGTGATATTTAAAACGTATAAACAAACAATATGGCTGAAAACAAATTCGATGCAATTGTAATTGGATCCGGCATCAGTGGAGGCTGGGCTGCCAAAGAGCTTACCGAAAAAGGGCTTAAAGTATTGATGCTAGAAAGGGGCCGCAATATAGAGCACGTTAAAGACTATGTAAATGCCAACAAAGAATCTTGGGACTATCCACACCACGGACGCAAAACCCAAGAGATGATTGCGGCACAACCTGTAAGAAACCGAGATTATCCTTTGAACGAGCAGACTTACGAAATGTGGGCCGATGAAAAGGAAAATCCTTACACAGAAGTTAAAAGATACGATTGGTTTAGGGGATACCATGTGGGAGGACGTTCTTTATTATGGGGCAGGCAGAGTTATCGTTGGAGTGATTTAGATTTTGAAGCCAATGCAAAAGATGGTGTTGCTGTAGATTGGCCAGTGCGTTATAAAGAAATTGAACCCTGGTATGATTATGTAGAAAAGTTTGCAGGCATTAGTGGAAATAGAGATGGTATTCCTGTATTACCCGATGGACAGTTTATGCCTCCGATGGAAATGAACTGTGTAGAGAAAGATGTGGCCAAAAGGTTAAAGGATTTTTACAAAGGCCAACGTGCGATGATTATTGGTCGTACGGCTAATATTACGCAACCATTAGAAGGTAGAACCAATTGCCAGTACAGAAATAAGTGTTGGCTGGGATGCCCATTTGGCGCTTATTTTAGTACGCAATCTTCTACTTTGCCTGCTGCAATGAAAACAGGTAATTTAACCTTGCGTCCTTGGAGTATTGTTACTAAAATTTTATATGATAAAGACAAGAAGCGTGCAACAGGAGTAGAAATCATTGATGCTGAAACCAAAAAAACAGAAGTATTTAATGCTAAAATTATTTTCTTAAATGCATCAACTTTAAACTCTGCATGGGTATTGATGAATTCTGCAACAGATGTTTGGGATGGTGGATTGGGCAGCAGCAGTGGAGAATTAGGACATAATATTATGGACCACCATTTAGGTGTAGGTGCATCTGGTAGCGTAGATGGCTATGATGATAAATATTATTTTGGCAGAAGGGCTAACGGTATTTATATACCTCGCTATCAAAATTTGAACGGCGAGAAAAAAGATTACTTACGTGGATTTGGATATCAAGGTGGAGCAAGCAGATCGGGCTGGGGAAGAGATATTGCCGAATTAACGATTGGTGGAGCATTTAAAGATGCATTGTTAGAACCTGGCGCTTGGTCCATGGGTATTGGAGGCTTTGGAGAAGTATTGCCTGATCATGCCAATTTTGTTACACTAGATAAAACGGTAAAAGATAAATGGGGATTGAATGTATTAAAGATTGATGCAGAGCTGAAGAGCAATGAATTAAAGATGCGCAAAGACATGCAGGCAGACGCTATTGAAATGCTTACCAATGCAGGCGTTAAAAATGTACAAGGCCATGATGGTAATGCGGTTTTAGGAAGAGGTATTCATGAAATGGGTTCTGCACGTATGGGTGCTGACCCCAAAACATCTGTTGTTAATAAACACAATCAAATTTGGGATGCGCCCAATGTATTTGTAACAGATGGTTCATTTATGACTTCCGCAGCTTGTGTAAATCCATCTTTAACGTATATGGCATTCACCGCAAGAGCTGTAGACTTTGCAGTATCTGAATTAAAAAAACAAAATCTCTAAAAAATTAATCAATGAATAGAAGAGAAGCATTGAGTAGCGTAGCCATTTTATTGGGCGGAACTATTTTGGGATCACAGGCTTTTTTATCTGGATGTAAATCAACGGCGGGTGATGCAGTAGCATTTACCCCTGAAGACATTGCTTTTTTAAATGAAGTAGCCGAAACTATATTGCCTAAAACAAATACACCGGGTGCTAAAGAAGCCAATGTTGGTGCGTTTATGACAGTGATTGTAAAAGATTGTTATAAGCCTGAAGAAGCCAAAGTATTTATGGAAGGAATGGCAGCACTTCAGTTTAAAGATGCGAAAGCAAAAATTGGTAAATCCTTTATGGAAGCCAGCCCTGAAGAGCGCACTAAATTGTTAACTGAATTAGATGCAGAAGCAAAAGCATTTCAAAAAACCAAGAAAGAAACTGAACAGCCACATTATTTTAGAATGATGAAAGAGTTAACCTTGTGGGGATTCTTTACATCTGAAGTAGGTGCCACAAAAGCATTGCGGTATGTTGCCGTTCCTGGTAAATATGAGGGATGCGTAGATTATAAAAAAGGGGATAGAGCTTGGGCTACTTAGTATTGTATACTAGAAATCTGGTTGATGATTAACTCGTATTTTTTGTAAAATTCAAAACATACATTCATTGTAAATTTTTTTTATGATCAATAATAGAAGAGACTTTATAAAAACTGCTTCACTTGCAGCAGCAGGATTAAGCTTACCATTCACAGGAAAATCTAGCTTACTAGATTCCTTTAATGAGTATAAAAAAAATAATGCATTTGGAATTCAATTGTGGACGGTAAAAGAAGATTTATCTGCCGATGCAAAAGGCACATTGAAAAAATTAGCAGGCTATGGATATAATCAAATAGAAAGTTTTGAAGGAAAACAAGGGATGTTTTGGGGTATGAAAAATACTGAGTTTAAAAAATACATGGACGATTTGGGAATGAAGATGGTTTCATCTCATGCTAATAATACGGTAGATTTTGAACGAAAAGCCGCAGAAGCAGCCGAGATTGGCATGAAGTATTTAATTTGTCCTTACAAAGGGCCTCAAAAATCAATTGATGATTTTAAAAGATTCAATGATGAGTTTAATACTGCAGGCGCTATTTGTAAAAAAAATGGAATACGTTTTGCTTATCACAATCATGATTATTCATTTAAAGTATTAGATGGCGAAGTACCTCAAAAAGTAATGATGGATGGTACAGATGCTTCATTGGTAGATTTTGAAATGGATATTTATTGGGTAGTTGCAGCAAAAGAAGATCCTACTGCTTGGTTTAAAAAATATCCCCATCGTTTTAGACTTTGCCATGTAAAAGATCAAACCAAATCTGCCAACGGCGGAATTGAATCTTGTCATTTAGGAAAAGGCACCATTGATTTTGCATCTATACTTACCGTGGCTAAAAAATATGGCATGCAATATCATATAGTAGAACAAGAAGCATTTACAGGAACTACTCCATTATTGAGTGCTGAAGCAGATGCAGCTTATATGAAAAAGTTTAGAATTTAATACAACCGCTTTGTAAGTAAATTTTTACGAATTGAATTTTATAAGATGCGCTGTTTAAGTAAATGATACTAGAATAAAAAAGCCCCGATTGATGTCGGGGCTTTTTGTTGTGTGTATTGCTGCGAAATATTAAATTAATATGCGCGATATTCTCTTTTTACAAATTGATTGGCTTCATCAAAATTGGTGATCTTCATATTAGGGCCATCCCATAATAATTTGATATTTCTGCCAGGATAAGCATTTCTGCCAGCAGCACCTTTCTTTTGAATATCATAACTACGAATAGCAAGGTTGCCCATCAAAACACTTTCTGTAAGTGGCCCTGCGATATCAAAATTAGAACTTAAATTATTGGCTAAATCAGAACCGTATCCTGCTAAGGCAGCTTCTACCCATGCAGCATAGTGACCATTATCTCCATTTGGAACGCGAGCCACCGATTTGGGAACAATGGTAGTTTTACTTAAAGCAGTGGGTAATAAATTAGGTAGTGCACCATAGGTACCGCAAATCATTTTCCCTTTAGTTCCTAAAAAGATAGTGCCATTGCCACCATCACCCATTAATTCATTGGCCCCTAATTCTTCGGGGCGTTCGGGTTGTATACCTCCATCCATCCAATGCAATTTTACATCTGGCTTGCCATTCATTCCTTTAAATGTAAGCGTAATATGAGAAGAAGTTGGGCAGCTCTCTGGGTAATAAGCACGAGTCCAAGGTTGTAAATATCGAGTAGCTACGCTACACTCTGCCGATACAGGATAGCCAAGGTTTAATACTGCAAAAGCAGGAGCCATAATATGGCAAGCCATATCTCCTAATGCACCCGTACCATAATCCCACCAGCCTCGCCAATTAAAAGGTAACAATCCATCTACATAATCTTTTTGTGGGGCAGTGCCTAGCCATAAATTCCAATCTAATTCAGGAGGAATGGTACCCTTGGTGGTAGGCCAGCCAATTCCCTGTGGCCAAACTGGGCGATCGGTATAACAATAAATAGTATGCACATCCCCAATAATTCCTGCGTTGTACCAATCTACCAATTGACGAACACCATCTCCAGAAGCACCTTGATTTCCCATTTGAGTAACTACCTTGTATTGATGGGCAGCCTTAGTAAGGGTTCTTGCTTCAAAAATATCGTGTGTAAGTGGTTTTTGAATATACACATGTTTTTTTAATTGCATAGCGGCTAATCCTATGGGAGCATGCATATGATCGGGTGTTGAAACAGAAACAGCATCAATATGTTTGTGTTCTTTATCTAAAAGTTCTCGATAATCTTTATAGTATTTTGCATTGGGAAAACGACCCCTTGTTTTGGCAGACTGACGATCATCTACATCACATAAAAAAGCAATATCGGCTTTTCCACTTTGTGCGAAATTCCAAATATCACTTTCTCCTTTTCCGCCAGCACCAATACCTGCAATTTGAAGTTTATCGCTAGGAGCAGTAAAACCCCTGCCCAATACATGGCGAGGAATAATGTAAAATCCAGCAGCAGCTAAGCTGGCATTGCGCAGGAAAGAACGGCGAGAATTGTTTTCTACAGTTTTATTTTCTGCGGTTTGATTTTTTGTTGCAGAAATTTGGTTAGTTTTCTTTTTCATGTGGAGCAATTGTGAAGCATGAATATACTGAAAATTGTAAAATCTATTTTTTGTATTTTTACTTGACAGCTTTTGATAGAAAAAGCAGGAAACGGTTCTTCGAAAAGCAATTATCAACTTTGGTTACCAGCAGACGGAACTCGAATTCCCCAACAACGCCAAGCCCAAGAAATTATGCGTTATGCTAAAACGAAAACTTTAATAACTTAACCAACTAAAAATAAATGACAGACAATACAGACGAAGAACATTTAGATATTCCGTTAAATATTCAATCGGAAGACCCTTCCGAGGAAATTACTCCTACTACCTACACAGATTCTATTAACCCAAATCAAGAAACTGAAAATATGGAAGTCCATCATCATCCTGACCTTCACCATAAACCAAAACCTTGGAAAGAATATTTATTAGAGTTCCTAATGATATTTTTAGCCGTTACGCTTGGTTTTTTTGCCGAAAATATTAGGGAACATTATGTAGACAAAAGAAAAGGAAACGAATATGCCATTTCATACAAAGAAGACCTAGCAAAAGACACTATACTTATTCAGAAAATGATCTCAATACTAAATAAGGATATAGAGGGGTGTGATTCTCTCAATTATTATTTAGAAAATAATCGAATAGAAGCAGCTATTGATTTACAGAAGATTTATCAATATAACCTATCTGCGCTGGGTGGTTTTTCATATAATTTAACTGATAGAACTGCTTCACAACTTAAAAACTCCGGTGGAATGCGTTTACTGACGAATAAAAAGGTTATAAATGGAATCTTAGATTATTGGGAGAATGAAGCGATTTTAGAAGGTATTCAAACAAGCACTGCAACAATGCGGCAACAAGCTAGAGAAAAAACTTATCTTATTTTTGATAACAAATATTATTCGTCAAGTAGCGATTCGCAAGGCAAGAGAGACGTATCTCCTGATGCTCGTTTATTAACTGACAATTATTTACAATTGGCCGAATTACGAAACAGGATTAATCATTTCAAAAATACCCTCAAAGGTCCCTTTTTAAAAGGCTTATTAAATCAAAATAAACAGGCTATAGAACTTATTAGATTAATTGAAACCGAGTATGAATGAAAGTACAAACGCACAACACATTTCCCGCAATAGTTTGGTTGCTTAGTTACCTTAATGTTTTTTTCTTCACCAAAAAACTCTTTCTTTAACAAAAAATAATCAGTCCAATAGCATTGCCAATTCGAATTGCCCTGAACGTTCGATACTTTTAAAAGCATAACAATTTTATAATATTGATATGTGTTTAAAGTTATCAAATTTGAACAATGAAAAAATATTGTATACTTATTTTACTATGTACTTCATGCAAAAAAAATGCTACTATACAGACAGTCAATCCTTGTGACCCAAACATTAGTTATAATACCCAAGTAAAATCTATTTTTTCATTAAATTGCACTTCATCAGGTTGCCACAATGGAGTAGACTTACCATCATTAGGAGATTATAGTGTAGCTAGAGATGCGGCAAAACAAATACGAGATGCTGTTTCAAGAGGGGTTATGCCTAAAAATTCAACATTAACTTCTGCAGACAAAGCAGCAATTATATGTTGGATTGATAATGGTGCAAAAAATAATTAGAGTTTGCAAAAAAAGCTTAAACATTAATTAATGCTTACGTGATCTGTTTTTGCAAGTAGGTCTGTATCATCAAACTTTGGCTGTTTGTTCAATCACTTCACAAAGACTATGAAAAGAAACATATATGTATTAGCTATTATTACGACACTTATATTTCAATCTTGTGCAATTAAAACTGCAAAACAAGTTGGGCTAAATTTTCAACAGAAATATCAAAACTGCCTGACACATTGAATTGGGAAAAAATGGGATTTGCTAAAGACTTGATCAATCAAAAGGAAATCCAGACACAACAGTAATTTTACCAAGTGGTTGGACACTAAAAAAGTAAATTTTAAAAGAGCCCTTAATCATATCATCTTTTGGAGGTAGCAATGAATGTTATTACAATATTGTTGGAGACAATTTGGGGCAAGGTTATCAACAGTATATTATTGCAGACAAATTTTATCCATCAAATGAAAAATAACTTATACATACTTCTATTTTTTATATTGGGTTGCAAAGGACTACCCAATTATATTTTATCAAAAGAAAATCCTGAAATTAATAAAAAAAGAAACGCAACTTTGCTATCTGCTTTTTTTGGTTTAGATAATGCTATGCCGCAAAAAGCAATGGGTATATGGTTGAAAGCACCAGGAAAAGATGGTATGCCTTTGGTTTTTTCACACGAAATAGACCCAACAACTTTAAGCCCAAATGTATTTCAAATAACTACTCAAAAAGGTGAAAAACGTAATGTTGCATTTGCTACTTTTAAACCTGCAATTGAAGAATTTGAATTAAGAACAATTTTGTTGATTGGTGAATTTGGAAATTCACCGGATAATGAACCTAAAGAAGTTGAAATTATTGGCGACTTAAAAACAAGAGATGGACAAAATTTAAAGGGACAAAAAATTG
>JAVHPL010000121.1:0-12675 GCA_036170555.1 Sediminibacterium sp.
TGGAAGAAAACAAAAACTTCGTTTAGGTATTGGTGCAAGACTAAACAATTCATTTGGAACAGATCAATATTTCATTACAGCCAATGCAAAATTAACAAGTGGCAAAACCGGGCCAGGTGTATTATTCACTGAAGATATTCAAGCCAATATTGATAGTTTTTTTATAGGCAACCCCCAAATAAACGCTTTAAATATATCATTCAATAGCGAATATGCATTAACTAAAAAACTGAGTGTAGGATTTAATATAGACCTTGTTGGATTTAGCTTTGGAGCAACTAAAACGGGCATCTATATTAATAATGGCAATAATTCACTTGTACACGCTAAACCAACTTCTTTCAATGCATTATTAATAAGTGATAACGATAAAGGAACTTTGAATAGTGAAATTTTTGCTAGATACCATTTAAATTCAAAATGGAGTTTAAGAGGCGGGGCTGCATTTTTATTCAATGAATACACAACAAATACAGCAGTTCAGCAATTAAACGGAATTAGCAATAATCGCTTTAGATCTAAAACTTTAAATTTAATGATCGGTCTTTCATATCAATTTTAAAAAATAATCAAATGAAAATAATTACGCTACTTTTTGGAATACTTTTCATTTTTAGTGCTTGTACCAAAAATCAATCTACCCCAGCTATACCCGTTGTGCTTACCATTGCAGATTCTGCCTTAATTGGATCAACAACTACCTTATTAGTGAAAGGTGATTTTATGAATGGAGTTCATCAAGTAAGAGGCAAAGCGGAATGGCATAAAACAGTCAATACACAAACCTTACTATTATCAAACTTTTCTTCCGATGCAGGTCCAGATTTAAAAGTGTATTTATCTAAAGACTCAGCAGCTTCTTCTTTTATTTTGTTGGGCAATTTAAAATCTACTACAGGAAATCAAACTTATAGTATCCCCAATACTGCAACAACCACTGACTATAAATATATTTTAATCTGGTGCCAACGATTTTCAGTACTTTTTGGAAGTGCAAAAATTCAATAAATAGTATGAAATACTTAATACTAATTTTATTAGCCATGAATACACTTGCATTATCAGCTCAACCAAAAATTCCTTCTGATAAGGAAAGTGAAATAACATTTTCAATTAATAATTTGGGGCTGAGTACCAAAGGAAGCATCAGTGGATTATCAGGTACAAAAACAATACTACTTTAATGTTGAGAAATTTCCAACAATACATATTCGATCCAATCAAATTATTTCTGGCAACAAGCCAGGTGAATTTAAAATGGATGCCAGCTTAACCATTAAAAATATTACCAAAAAGATCAGTATCCCATTCAGCGTTACAAATCAAAATGGCAAGACATTATTTTTGTCTAATTTTGAAATTAATAGAAGAGATTTTAGAATTGGAGGCAACAGCATTAGTTTATCCAACACCGTAAAAATATCACTGAAAGTTGTAGTCAATTAATGATGATTAATAAGCCAACGCACAGCAAGCTCGTACCCCATCAATCCAAGCCCAGTGATGCTCCCATCAACTACACCTGATACATAAGATAGTTTTCTAAACTCCTCTCTGCCTCTAACATTGCTTATATGAACCTCAACAACAGGAGCTGTAATGGCAGCAACAGCATCTCCTATAGCTACAGATGTATGTGTATAAGCAGCAGGATTCAACACAATTCCATCCGAATTAAAACCATGTTCTTGAATTGCATTCACCAACTCACCTTCAATATTGGTTTGTACATACACAAATTGTACTTCTGGAAATAATGTTTTAAGATTCTCCAAATAAGATTCAAAAGGTTTACCTCCATAAATGGCAGGTTCTCTTTTACCTAAAAGGTTTAAGTTGGGGCCGTTGATGATAACGATTTTCATAGAAAGGAATTTTAATCTTGTAAAATTACTGCATCATTTCCACAAATTGATCAAACAAATATCTACTATCATGAGGCCCTGGAGTACTTTCGGGATGGTACTGAACGCTAAAGGCCTTACGATCTTTTAAACGTATTCCTTCTATTGAGTCATCGTTTAAATTGAGATGGGTAATTTCTACATTATCATGATTTTTTACCGCTTCCGGATCAACCCCAAAACCATGGTTCTGAGTAGTAATTTCGCATTGACCAGTAATTATATTTTTAACAGGGTGATTTAGACCTCGATGTCCGTGGTGCATTTTAAAAGTAGGAATTCCATTAGCTAAAGCTAATAACTGATGACCCAAACATATTCCAAATAAAGGCTTTTTATCTTTCAGTATATCTTTAACTGTAGCAACTGCATAAGGCATTGCAGCAGGATCACCAGGCCCATTAGATATAAAAAAACCTGATGGATTGAATTCTTTTAAACGTTCATAAGTTGTTTTTGCAGGATATACTCTAAGATAAACACCTCTAGCAACCAAACAGTTTAAAATATGCTGTTTTACACCAAAATCAAGTACAGCTACTTTTACAGCAGCATTTGGATTACCCAATTCATATTCTACAGGGGTACTTACCGTGCTAGCTAATTCTAATCCATCCATATTGGGGACTGCATTCAACATTCCTTTTAACTTTTCAATATCCATTTCTTCCGATGAAATGATACAGTTCATTGCCCCTTTTGTACGAATATATGCCACTAATGCCCTTGTATCTATCCCTTCAATAGCTACTATTTCATTTTCCACCAAATAGGTATTCAAATCTCCATCCGCCTGCATACGACTAAATTGTTCAGCTAAATTGCGAGCTACCAACCCTCTAATTTTTACACTATTACTTTCTACATCTGCTTTTTTTACTCCATAGTTACCAATATGAACATTGTTCATGATCAACACCTGACCTGTATAACTAGGATCTGTAAACACTTCTTGGTAACCAGTCATTCCAGTATTAAAGCATATTTCACCAGTAGCAATACCTAATTTTCCAAATGCCAATCCATGAAATACATGACCATCTGCAAGAATAAGAAGAGCGGGTTTTTTAAACTGTGGCATATTTATTTACAGTATTTATTGTTGCAAAAGAAAATCATATTTAGCAAAAAAATCGTTTAATTTTTTCACAAACTTGTGTTTACA
The DNA here is from genome assembly GCA_036170555.1 of Sediminibacterium sp. Lineage (GTDB taxonomy): Bacteria > Bacteroidota > Bacteroidia > Chitinophagales > Chitinophagaceae > Sediminibacterium. The sequence goes on from JAVHPL010000121.1 coordinate 3,070, forward strand.
AAAAAGGCATCCTGCTATATGCGGGATGCCTGTATATTCAAAAAAATTGCACGCTTATTCGGCTACTTTATCTTCAGGTGAACTTAGTTCAGGAGTAACGGTTGTTTCAGAAGCGGTAGCTTCTGTAGTATCAGCTTTTTTTGAAGCGCGACTACGACGCGTTTTCTTAGCTGGCTCATCGGCTTTTTCAATACCTTTACCATAAATTTCATTGAAATCAACCAATTCAATCATTGCTTTTTCAGCATTATCACCAGGGCGAATACCTAACTTAAAGATACGGGTATAACCACCAGGACGAGTTGCCACTTTAGGACCAACCACAGTAAAAAGTTCCTTAACAGCAGCTTTATCTTGTAATTCAGCAAACACTAAACGATGGTTGTGACTAATCTGCGCTGCAGATTCCATTTTTTTAGTTTTGGTAATCAATGGCTCTATATAGGTTCTTAAAGCCTTTGCTTTTGCCAAAGTAGTAACAATACGTTTATGCGTTATTAACTGACTAGCTAAATTTTGCAATAACGCTACTCTATGTGCCTTTTTACGGCCTAAATTATTGATTTTGTCTCCGTGACGCATGACATTTTAGTTTTAACTCCACACCGTGTCAGGATTTGTGGAGGTATCCCATTGAAGGGATGGTTAATTAATTGTCTAAGTTATCTAAACCTAGTTTACCTAAATCCATTCCAAAGCTAAGACCTCTTTCAGTTAGTACTTGTTCAATTTCTGAAAGTGATTTTTGACCGAAATTTCTAAATTTCATTAAATCTTCTTGTTCATATTGAACTAGTTCACTTAAGCTGTTAATTTTTGCTGCTTTTAAGCAATTAAATGCACGAACAGAAAGATCTAAATCTTCTAAAGGTGTTTTCAACACTTTGCGTAACTGCAGTATATGTTCATCAACAACGTCTTCTTTCTTATCTTCTTTATTATCAAAAGTGATGTTTTCATCTGTAATGATCATCAAATGTTGAATCAAAATACGAGAAGCTTGCTTAACAGCATCTTCGGGATGAATTGTTCCATCAGTTGCAACATCCAGGATTAACTTTTCGTAATCGGTTCTTTGTTCAACACGATAGTTTTCAATTGCGTATTTAACGTTTTTGATTGGTGTGTGAATCGAATCAATTGCGATATATCCAAATGGAGCATCTTTTAATTTATTCTCTTCAGCAGGAATATAACCGCGACCTCTACCAATGGTTAATTCAATATCTAATTTAGCAGAAGGATCCATTACACAAATCAATAATTCAGGATTCATCACCTGAAAACTTTGTGATAGTTCTCCAATCATACCCGCAGTAAATTCGCTGCGACTTTTGATAGACAAATTAATTTTTTCGTTGGCAATTTCGTGGTCTACATGTTTCTTAAAACGAACCTGCTTCAAATTCAGAATAATTTCTGTAAGGTCTTCAGTAATACCTTTAATGGTGGCAAACTCATGGTCTACTCCATCAATTTTGATACCTACAATGGCATAACCTTCTAGTGAACTTAACAGAACTCTGCGAAGTGCATTACCAATGGTTAAACCAAACCCAGGTTCTAGTGGGCGGAATTCAAATTGTCCTTCAAATTCAGTTGCCTTTTGAAGTACTATTTTATCGGGCTTTTGGAAGCTTAATATAGCCATATTAAAACTTTTAACGTATTTGGGTGAATTGAATTAATTATTTAGAGTACAATTCTACAATTAGTTGCTCTTTGATATTTTCAGGAACATGTTCACGTTCAGGGAAAGTAATAAATGTACCTTTTTTCTCAGCTTCATTCCAGTCTAACCATCCGAATCTAGGATTTTTACCACGACTTTTACTTGTAACACTGGTATTGTCGGCACTTTTAGGTTTAAACCCAATGATATCTCCGGGTTTACAAGTGTAAGAAGGAACATTCATGACTTCACCATTTACAGTAATATGTTTATGGTTAACCAATTGACGAGCTTCTGGACGACTAGCCGTTAATCCCAAACGGAAAACGGTATTGTCTAAACGAGCTTCTAATAATTTAATGAGGTTTTCACCAGTAACCCCTTTTAATCTTTGAGCTTCTTCAAAAGTTTTACGGAATTGGCGCTCTAAAACACCATAACTGTATTTAGCCTTTTGCTTTTCTCTTAACTGTAAGGCGTATTCACCCAATGTTTTGCGCTTACGGGCAGCACCATGCTGTCCGGGAGGGTTAGCGTTTTTACCTAACCATTTAGCGTTCCCTAAAATGGGTTCGCCAAAAATTCTGGAGATTTTGGTCTTAGGACCTGTGTAACGTGCCATAGCTTTTTTTTCATTTCGATTTTTTTAGAATTCGTTGCAACGATCGGTTAAAAATCGTAAAAAATAAATCGTGCAACCTTTTAGTAAATGAAACCTTATTGGCTCAACTATTTGTAATCCACTACCTCTATTGAGGCTTAGGAAAATTAAACTCTTCTTTGTTTAGGTGGGCGGCAACCGTTGTGTGGCATAGGGGTTACATCTTTAATAGAAGTAACTTCAACACCAGATTGAGCAATTGAGCGAATAGCTCCTTCTCTACCAGCACCAGGACCTTTAACAAATACATCTACACGCTTTAAACCAGCGTCTACAGCAACTTTCGCTGCATCAGCAGCGGCCATTTGCGCAGCATAAGGAGTATTTTTCTTAGATCCTTTAAAACCCATTTTACCAGCACTGCTCCAGCTAATTACTTGGCCAGATTTGTTGGTGAAACTAATAATAATGTTGTTGAAAGTTGCTGAAATGCGAACCTCTCCGGCAGCATCTACTTTTACAACTCTTTTTTTGGCAGCAGCTTTTGCACTGTTTTGCGCTTTTTGTGGTTTAGCCATTTTTTTCTTTTAAGGTAGTCTTCCCGTTTTATGGGGATGGTTAATAAATAATCCGCTTTCGCAGAACCCTCACTTCTCCTGCTGTTACACGATCCAAAGTGTTGGGATTTATATAAAAATAGTCACCAACCTATTGGTTGATGACTATTTCAATTATTTTTTAGCAATTTTTTTCTTACCTGCAACAGTTTTACGTTTACCTTTTCTGGTACGACTATTGGTTTTGGTACGTTGACCGCGAACAGGTAACCCCTTACGATGACGAAGACCTCTATAACAAGCAATGTCTAATAAACGTTTAATGCTCATAGATACTTCACTGCGCAAGGCACCTTCTACCTTAAACTCATTGTTAATGATATTACGAATTGCAGTTTGCTCATCGTCGTTCCATTGGTTAACTTTTTTGTTAAGGTCAATACCAGCTTTATCTAAAATATATTGAGCTGTTGAACGTCCTATTCCAAAAATATAGGTTAAACCAATTTCACCTCTTTTGTTTTTTGGCAAATCAATACCGGCAATACGAGCCATATTTGTTGTGTTTTATACTTTTAGTTGATGTTTCTAATTACCCTTGACGTTGCTTAAAGCGAGGATTTTTTTTGTTAATTACAAATAATTTACCCTTGCGCTTCACGATCTTACAATCGGCACTACGTTTTTTAATGGAAGCTCTTACTTTCATTGTTTGGTTATTTTTCTTTAAGGAACCTGTTTCTCTATTTTTGTATACTTACTATCTAACTATCTATTTATACCTAAAAATGATTCTACCTCTGCTTAAATCATAGGGACTCATTTCCACACCTACTTTATCACCTGGTAAAATTCGAATGTAGTGCATCCGCATTTTTCCAGATATAGTTGCCAATATTTCATGACCGTTTTCTAACTTCACTCTGAACATAGCATTACTTAATGCTTCCAGAATAACTCCATCTTGTTTAATCAGCGGTTGTTTCGACATACTATTTTTCGGGCTGCAAAGATATTAGAATACAACTGAAATATGAAAAAATAGTGGAAAAAACTCCCTAAAATGTGGAAAACTATTTATTCTTGCCCCTATTATTACCGTCAATTTGAATTTTAACGGCTTTTTTTCTCCTAAATAGGTAAAAATTACAAATTGTAATATACCAACCGTATCCAATCCTTGATTTATTCTGCCCAACTCATGGTATACCCTTTATTTTCTATTCTCAAAGCTTCTTTAGTTAATTGTAAAGGATTAAAAGTGTCTACCATAACAGCCAATTCTTGTGTTTCTTTTTTGCCAATGCTTTTTTCTACTGCACCAGGATGTGGCCCATGAGGTATTCCTGCTGGATGCAAGGTAATCATACCAGGAGTCACGTTTTTTCTACTCATAAAATCACCAGCTACATAATATAATAGTTCATCACTATCTATATTGCTATGATTGTATGGTGCAGGGATGGCATTTGGATGATAATCGTATAGTCTTGGACAAAAACTGCACACTACAAAATTTTGGGCGTCAAAAGTTTGGTGAACGGGAGGTGGTTGATGAACTCTCCCCGTAATGGGCTCAAAATCATGTATACTAAAAATATAAGGATAACAACACCCATCCCAGCCAATTACATCAAATGGATGATTGGCATAATGAATACCATATAAGTTGCCCTTCTTTTTTGTTTGAATAAGAAAATCTCCCTTTAAATCTATTGTTTGCAAATTAGCAGGAGTTCGAATATCCCGCTCACAATATGGAGCATGCTCTAACAATTGTCCATTGTTGCTAGTATATCTTTTGGGATACCTAATAGAACTAAAACTTTCAACAATAAATAATCTATTGGCACTGGAATTAAAATGAATTTGATAAATAGTACCTCTTGGTACAATAATATAATCGCCATACCCAAATGTCAACTCACCATATTGACTCATCATTTTTCCCGTACCCTCATGTACAAAGATCATTTCGTCTGCATCGGCATTTTTATAAAAATAATTTACCATGCTTTGTTGAGGAGCAGCCAATACTATATGACAATCGTTATTTATTAAAACAGCTTTCCTACTTTGTAAATAATCAGCAGCAGGTTCTACAGCAAAACCTTCAAAGCTTCTGTGTTTTAACATTTTTTCTTCTGCTACTTCAGGCATTACAGAAATAGGATCATCGGTTTGAATAATTTGAGTGGGAGGATAAATATGGTATAATAAAGAATAATCATTACTAAACCCTTCTGTTGAAAATAATTGCTCTGAATATAAACCACCATCTGGCTTACGAAATTGCGTATGTCTCTTCTTTGGTATTTTCCCTTGTGAATAATAATATGGCATACAATGGTTTGAAAATGGAAGTTAGTAAAGTTGTAGACATTTAAAAAAATTGTATCTTTTGTTTTATAAAACTACTATTATGGCTGCACCTTTAAACAGACGCGATTGGTTAAAATACAGTTCTCTGGCTACTTTAGGTCTTGGATTTGGTTTACCTACAATGGGTAATGAAGCAGGAATCTTAAAAAGCTATGGGGCAGAAACTGGCTTAATTAATCTCAGTTCAAACGAAAATCCTTATGGTATTTCGCCCAAAGCAAGAGAAGCCATATTGGGGTTATTGGGCGAAACGCATCGATATCAATACAATATTGCTTCTTTAAAAACATTTAAAAAAGAACTTGCTACAAAATATGGTGTTGATGAAAATCAGGTGCTGCTCACTCCTGGTTCAGGAGAAGCATTGGGACTTTTACCTAGGCAATTCAATAATGGGAATTTGGTTACCGCCTTTCCAACTTTTGGAATTTTGCCTTCTGCTGCTAAAAAAATAGGTACCAATGTAATTGAAGTACCGCTTACAAAAGAAAAAGCACATGACCTTTCAGCAATGCTTAAAGCGGTAAGCAACGAAACCGCATTAGTGTACATTTGTAATCCTGCAAACCCCTCAAGTACCATTGTACCTCCTGCAGCATTAAAAAGTTTTTGTATTGAAGCTTCAAAAAAAGCAATTGTTGCCGTTGATGAAGCCTATATAGATTATTTAGATGCTCCAAATAATGAGAGTATGATTGGATTGATTGAAAAAAATCCAAATATTCTTGTGATTGGCACTTTCTCAAAAATTCACGCAATGGCTGGATTAAGAATTGGTTTTGTAATTGGTTCCTCTAATCATATTAAGCAATTGACAGATAATTATTTTACTAGAACCCAATTTGCCATGAGTGTATTATCTATAACAGCGGCACAAGCAAGCTTGAATGATACTGCATACCATCAATTGAGTAAGAAAAAGAATGAAATTGCCCGAACATACGGCTACAATGAGTTAAAAAAATTAAATATCAACGTTATTCCATCTTATACCAATTTCTTGTTTTTCCCATTAGGAAATTATACAGGAGATTTTGCTGCAGATATGCTAAAGAAAAATATTTTTCTTCGTTCAGATACCTACTTGGGTGAGAAATGGGCAAGGGCTAGTGTTGGCACATTAAAAGAAATGCAACAGTTTATACAAATTATGAAAAGAGATTGGCAACCCGCTTAACAGAAAATGCGTCCGAATTTGGACGCATTTTTTATCCTGCTATTCCAGGAAAATAAGGTCTGCCAATGATTTCTCTAAAGGGCCAGGGAATACCTGCTAAGATTACCAATAAGGCTATCAAAAAATAAATAAATGCTTTCTTGTATTTTTCTTCATCAGGCAAGGATTTTTTAGACATCCCATATCCCAATGTAATGAGTACAATAGCAATAATCATCATCAAAGGATGCTCTACCCAAAAAAAACGGAGAAAACGATCCTTCATCACTTTTGTACCCTCCAGAACTGTGTAACTAAAAATACCATACCTGCCCAACGCTACTTGGTACAAACCAAGAAGTAAAGTAATATGCGCTGAGATCATCGTAAATAACCATATTTTTTTATCTCCCGCATCAAAGGCTTTTTTACTTTTAAAACCTGCGTAAGCTTTTAAAATAGAATAAATCAATAACAATAAAATTACCCAACGCATTAAGTTGTGTAAATGAAGTAGGCCTGTTTGCATAATTTGCTTTATTTAAACTAAGATACATTAGTTGCGCTTATTTAACCCAATCTGCAACAAACAAATTGGTATCCCTTGTACCTCCATTGTTTCTATTAGATGCGAAAATAATTTTTTTGCCATCAGGGCTGATCATAGGGAATGCATCAAAACCCTTGTCCCTGCTAATTTTTTCCATATTTTTCCCATCTAAATCTACCATGTACATATTAAAAGGAAATCCCCTTTTGTACTCATGGTTACTGCAGAAAATAATATGCTTACTATCTGCTGTAAAATTTGGTGCCCAGTTCGCTTGAACCAATTGGGTAATTTGTTTTGCATTAGAACCGTCTGCATCTGCCACCCAAACTTCCATATTAGTGGGTGCAACCATTCCTTCTGCCAACAACTCTTTATACTCTTTTATTTCTTCAGGTGTATTTGGCCTACTGGCGCGCCAAACAATTTTTTTACCATCTGGGCTAAACCAAGCTCCCCCATCATAACCCAATGCATGGGTAATCCGTTTTTCTTTTTGGGTTTTTAAATCCATAATATATAAATCTAAATCGCCGTCTTTATCACTGCAATAAATCATTTTTTTACCATCGTAAGAAAGTGTGCCTTCGGCATCATATCCTTTTGCAGTGGTTAGCTTCTTAACAATTTTACCTTGTAAATCGGCCATATATATGTCGTAGGTATTGTACAACGGCCATATATATTTATTACCATATTTAGTTCTGTCTGGTACTGGAGGGCAATCAGCGCCTCCTTCATGGGTAGACGCATAAATAATATGTTTACCATCTGGCATAAAATAAGAGCAAGTAGTTCTACCCTTTCCAGAACTAATCATTTTATAAGTAAAGGGGTCCCCAAATTTTTCTGGAACCTTCCCTACAAATATTTGATCACATGTAATTCCTTCTTTAGCATTAGTTCGCTGAAATGTAATGTACTTGCTATCGAAACTCCAATAAGCTTCTGCATTATCCCCACCAAATGTAAGTTGTTGAATATTTTTAAAATGCTTCTCCCCTTCAAAACGAAGAGAATCTGTAGGATTTGGATTTTGCGCAATGGCCATTTTACCAAATGAAATGACCAAAATAACAAATAAAAAATTTTTCATAAAAATGTTAAATTATTTGCAAAAGTACGTGCTTCACTTTATTGATTTGTCAGAAAAATGTCAGTACTATCAAATCTGCTTAATTTAGCAAAATGAATGGTAAGTATTTATGGGTAACAATAACCCTAATCACAATAGCATGTAACAATCCATCCTCAAAAAATATAGAGAATATTAACATAAATAATCCCAATTCCAACCGATTGTTACCCTTACAACAACGGGCAAACCAATCCCCCAAGAATGCCTTAATTCAACAAGAATTATTTGATTATTTAGACTCTGCAAAATTAAATGCATTAGCCATAAAACACGTAAATTTATTACTCAAAAATGATAGTTTAAACCATGAGTTATGGTATTTAAAAGGGCATTTTAGTGAACGTATTAAAGACACCCTATCTGCACTCCAATTTTATAAATACGCTATAACCATTTATCCAACACCCAAGGCATTTCTGTCTATGGCCAACTTATTAGCAGAGAAAAAAGACAGTACAGCCATTGCCATTTGTAACCAAATACAATCTAAATACCCTAGTAAAGAATACTTGCCAGATTTGCTTTTTATAAAAGGAATTTATTATTCTAGAAAAGGAAATCTTAATCAAGCCACCGCTTTTTTTAATCAATGTATCTATACCAATTATCGCTACCTAGAAGCATATATGGAAAAAGCATTCATCTTATACGATAAAAACAAAATCCAAGATGCATTAACTATATTTGCAACAGTTTTAAAATTAGATCCCTTGTATTCTGATGGGTATTACTGGCAAGCCAAGTGTTTTGAAAAAATGGGAAAAAGAGAAGCTGCCATTATAAACTATCAAAAAACATTAGCACTAGATTCTACATTCACAGAAGCTACCATTGCTATTCATAAACTTAAATAATTAAACCCAATGGCCATCATTGCTCCATCATTATTAAGTGCAAATTTTTTGCAACTACAAAAAGATTGTGAAATGTTAAATGAGAGTGAAGCAGATTGGTTTCACTTAGATGTAATGGATGGACAATTTGTTCCCAATATTAGTTTTGGTATGCCAATAATTGCGCAATTAAGAAAAGCCACTAAAAAGGTTTTTGATGTGCACCTGATGATTCAAGAGCCAGACAAATATGCTAACGCTTTTAAAGAAGCAGGAGCCAATATATTAACCGTTCATATAGAAGCTTGCAATCACCTCCACAGAAATATTCAACAAATTAAAAACCTAGGCATGAAGGCTGGTGTTGCCTTAAACCCTCATACCTCTATTCATCTATTAGAGGATATTATACATGAAATTGATGTGGTTTGTGTAATGAGTGTTAATCCTGGTTTTGGAGGACAAATTTTTATTCCGCATACCCTTAAAAAAATAAATGGTTTGAAGAAGATGATTGTTGCTAATCATTCCAATGCATTAATTGAAGTAGATGGAGGCGTTACTTTAGCAAACGCCGCATCCATTATAGAAGCAGGTGCAGATATATTGGTTGCTGGTAATACCGTTTTTAAATCAACCAATCCAATGGCTACTATTCATGCTTTAAAAACCATTTGAAAGCATTTAAAATGAAGGAATTGTTACCTGATATAAAAA
>JAVHPL010000122.1:0-12630 GCA_036170555.1 Sediminibacterium sp.
TGAGAAGGCAAAAGTATCTCCGTAAATATGCTTACAGTGTAACTTATGTAACACTTAAAGTTTCATTACTTATCTTTACCCTAGATTCTCATATATGATTAATTTAGACAACCTTAGTGCCGTATTTGAACCTGCTCTTATTCAAGAAATGCATCAATTTGGAATAGGGCAACATTATAAAGAAGGGGATTTAATTATGGACTATGGCAAATACATTCGTATGATGCCAATTGTGCTAAAGGGCACGGTAAAAGTATATCGGTTAGATGAAGACAAAAATGAAATTCTTTTATACTATTTATCTAGCAGTGAAAGTTGCTCTATGGCATATAGCTGTTGCGTTGAAGCCAAAAAAAGTGAAGTAAAAGCAATTGCAGAAGATAATGTGGAACTCATTGGAATACCGCATGTAAAGCTTGACGAATGGCTTTGCAAGTACCCTAGTTGGAAGAACTATGTAATGCGAAGTTTTAACGAACGATTTATAGAGCTTCTGAAATCTATAGAAAGTATTGCCTTTCATAAATTAGACGAACGACTAATTGCCTATTTAAAAGAAAAACAACGGCTGAGTGGTTCTAGTGTAATAAAAGCATCCCACAATACTATTGCTGATGAACTAGCCACTTCTAGGGTAGTTATTTCAAGACTATTAAAACAGTTGGAGAATAACAATAAAATTATACTCTATCGCAATGAAATAAAGCTTTTAAGTTCATTTGACACCCCCATTAAGTGAAGAAGGGCTCAAACCCATAGAAATTAAGCATTTTTTGCAATAATTACCCCTATTTTTCGTTGTAGCAAAGTACACAGATTAAGTACTCCACATGAAAATGAGCAAAAATTGGCTATTTACTTATTTAACTAGTGCCATTGTATTATTGGCCTGTAATAAAAAAGTAGATACCCCTGCCGAACCGGTTTTAAACAATTCTATTACTAATATTACTGGAACACTTTCTGCATTTAAAGATACTACTTCTGTAACCGATGGAGATGTAACCATCACTTTTAGCAAAACAGAAGCTTGCTATCCTAGTAATGAGGTTTTTTCATTTACTGCAGTGGCCAAAAATGTTCCCGCCACTACAAAATATGTATGGGAATTTGGTGATGGAAAATCTTTGATTGGCCAAACCGTTCGGAATATTTATAAGGATCCCGCCACATATACCGTTATTCTTCAAGTAAAGTCAAGCACAGATCAACTAATTCAAAAAGTATCCGTTTCTATTAAAGCATTAGGGCAACAAGTAACGCCTACCGCTGTTTTTTCAAGTGCACTTGCTGATATCAATATTTTAAGCAACATGACATTTACCAGTAGGTCTACAGTTCCAACAGGAACCATTACCAATTTATTTTGGGATTGGGCAGATGGAACAACCAGCAGCACGTCTAATCATTTTATTCCAAAAAACTTTGCTCCTGTTGCAGAAGATAAAACCTATCCTGTAAAATTAATTGTTACCGCAAACTCTGGTTGTAAAGACACCGCAGGTATTAATGTATTTGTACCAGCAACGTACAATATTACCGGAAGCTTTGAGGCAGTTCAGTATGATGGCTGCACCAATGAATATTTTATTTTCACCCCAACTGCTACTGGTGTTCCTGCTGGCGCTGTTTATACATGGGACTTCGCAGATGCTACTGGTTTTGTTTCTGGTAATCCTGTTAAAAAATCATTTACCTACCAAAATGATTATGATGTAAAACTAACCATCACGCTCAAAGGAAAAATAATTTATCAAACACATAAAGCAGTGAGAGCTTTTGGCCAAAATATTAAACCAAAGGCTTTGATGTTAAAGAATATTGTAAGCTCTACCCCAACTACAGAAAAATGGGCATTTTATAGTCAATCTAATGTTCCTCATGGTTTCTTAACTGGGTATCGCTGGGAAATGCCCTTTGGTATTATTGATGACAATTTTAATACCATTGTGGAACAAGAATATAAAAAAGCAGCAACCCCTACGAATTATTCTATCAAATTTATTGTTACTGGAAATACGGGTTGTAAAGATACTGCAGTAGCAAATATTACCGTTCCAGCTCTTTAATGTGTAAAATAAAATGGAAAAAATAAGGCTATTATCTATATTTATCTTGTTTGTTTGCTGTTTTGCAGCTTGCAAAAAAGATAGCCCTACTCCATTAACAGATTTAATTAAAATAGATTCTACCGCAGGTACAAAAGGAGCCATCATTTCAGTTGCAAAAGACACTACAACTGTTTCCTATGGAAATATTCAAATTAAATTTAGCCAAACATCTACTTGTTACCCTAGCAAAGAAATAGTCACATTTACGGCAAGTGGTGTTGATCTTCCTGCGGGGGGGTATTACCATTGGGAATTTGGAAATGGCAATACTGCAAATGGAAAAACAGTTACATACGCTTATCCATCAGCAGGATCTTATGTAGTGGTATTGTATGTAATGGCTGATGCCAACACATCCCTTGCTAAAGTTGTTTTTCCTATAAAAGCATTTGGTGAGCAAACCAAGCCAGTAGCCAGTTTTACTATCAAGAGTGATTACCCAGCAAACCTGAATTATATTACTTTCAATAGTACTTCATCTGTTAATCAAGGAGATTTTACACAGTATATATATGATTGGGGAGATGGCACCAAACTAATTTCTTCAGTGGGTTTAAACCGTCATGAATTCCCAAAAAAAATGAATGATACAACTTATGCAGTAACGCTTACCGTTACTACCAACACAGGTTGTAAAGCAGATACTACAATGCCTGTTCTTGTTCCTGGCATTTACAATATCAAAGGAAATTTTACTGTACAAGCCATCAATGCATGTACCAATGAACAAATTGTTTTTACGGCTGCAGCAGAAAATGTACCTACAGGTGCTGAATATGAATGGAATTTTTCTGATGGACTTCCTGTAAAAACAGGGAATCAAATTACCTATAAATATAAATATCCCAACGATTATGATGTTATCATGATGGTAAAGTTAAATGGCAGAATTATTTATACAACCAATAAATTAGTACATGCGAAAGGAGAAAATCCTTCGCCCACTGCCCTATTCGAAGAAACATTGGTTGCAGAAAATAATAGTTCAGTACGTTGGTCTTTTAATAGTAAATCTACCATACCCACAAGTACCATTGATAGTTATCAATGGGATTTTGGAAATGGGAAAACCAATAATGACTTCTATAGTTTTATTGAAACAACTTATCTAAAAGAAAGTATTGCAAAATCATATAAAGTTCAGTTGATTGTAACTGGAAATGGATGTGCAGATACCACTAGCAAAATGATTACAGTACCTAAGCTTTAGATAAAATAAATTGTAAAACCAAGTTGTTTCATCATCATCACTCCCAAATTTCATCTTTACCAGCAATCCATGCTTTCACAGATTCTGTTGTAACCGATTTAGGGCGTTCTAAAGGAAAAGATAAAACCCTGTCCCAACATAAACTAGACAATACACCTAAAGCACGGCTTACAGCAAAAAGTACTGTATAAAATTCATACTCTACAAATCCATAGTGCACCAACAGAGCTCCACTATGCGCATCCACATTCGGCCATGGATTTTTAATTTTTCCTAATGATTGCAAAATCGGAGGAACGGTTTTGTAAATATTCCACACCGTATTTACCAATTTATCATCGGGCATATGTTTTTTACCAAATTCCATTTGAGCTTCAAAACGAGGGTCTGTTTTTCTAAGAACTGCATGACCATAACCAGGTACTACTTTTCCTGAAGCCAATGTTTTTTGAACATACTCTGCAATTTGCTCATTAGTAGGAGCATCTGTGCCTAGTTGTTTTTGCATTTCAAAAATCCACTTTATTACCTCTTGATTGGCCAAACCATGTAATGGACCAGCCAATCCATTCATTCCTGCTGCATAACTTAAATAAGGGTCACTTAAAGCAGAGCCAACTAAATGAGTTGTATGAGCAGATACGTTCCCACCTTCATGATCTGCATGAATGGTCATATACAACCGCATTAACTCTTTAAAACTTTCATCGGTATATCCCATCATATGGGCAAAATTACCTGCCCAATCTAATAAGCCATTGGGATGTATATGCTCGTTATTCTTGTATTTTCTTCTATAAATATAAGCCGCAATTCTAGGCAATCTAGCAATTAAATCCATTGAATCATCATACACGGCATCCCAATAATCTTTCTTGTTTAGCCCTTTTGCATATTCTTTTGCAAAATGGCTTTCTGTTTGCATAGCCATCACCCCAACTACAAACATGGTCATTGGGTGGGTACTAATAGGTAAGGCATCAATGGTAGCAAATACATGATTAGGAACATGACTTCTACGTTGCCAAACATTGGTGATATGATTTACATCTTCCTCCGAAGGCAGCTCTCCAACCAACATCAAATGAAATAAACCTTCTGGTAATGGCTCTCCCCCGTTAGGCGCTTTTGGTAACTTTTGTTGCAATTCGGGTATTGAATATCCGCGAAAGCGAATGCCCTCTTGAGAATCTAATAAACTTGTTTCGGTAACCAACCCTGTAATCCCACGCATACCTTGATATACCTGAGCCAAGGTAACTTCTCCAATTTTTTTATTACCGTGTTCTTTAATAATATTCTTAATTTCTAAACTAGCAGCTTCAGCTTTTGCTTTGAACTTGTCTTTAATGATTCCCATGGAAAATGTATTAGTTAAATTACTTCGTTAGTAATAATGAACAAAGGTAACTGAAGTATTCTCTTCAACAAAACTTATACAATGGTAGAAACAGATTTAATTAACATTTATTTGGGTGCTTTCTTGAATAAATAAATTACAACAAATAAGAAAATCAAATTAGGTATCCAAGCTGCAATCAAGGGAGGTAAATTGCCTTTAGTTGAGAAAATGGTAGAAAACCGATCCGTAATGATAAATAAAGCAGCAATTACAAACCCCAATGCCAAGTGCACTCCACTTCCACCTCTTACTTTTCTTCCTGCTACAATTGCCCCAATTAAGGTTAATAGTAATACCGTTATACAAGTAGCATCCCTTCTGTATCGCTCTACTTTTAATCCATTCAATCCTTCAGAGCCTCGTAACTCTTCTAATTGAATAAACCGATCTAGCTCAGCAGAAGTAAGCTTATCCTTCGTATATTTATCTTTACTTAAATCAAGCGGTTTAAAACTGTAATTCATTTGCCTTACAACATCTTGAACAATAATTTCTTTCATGGGGTATAACTTGCGCTCTACAATAGATTCTACTTTCCATTTTTTTGTTGCCGTATCCCAACTTAAATAATCTGCACGAAGATTTTCAGTAACCTTATTATGCTTTACCGTATATAAAAAAAAGGGACCACCTCTTTTTGTGGCTGTGTCATATTGATAAATTCCAGCGTATGTAAAAGAATCTAATCGAAAATAAATATTATTCGCCTTATTAAGTATAGAAGTGTAACTACTGTTAATATCTATATACTTGGCCTCAAAACTGCCTCGTATTTTATTGGCTTTAGGAACAATATATTGATTAGCAAACCAAAGCATCAATGCCAATAAAACGCCCCCTATCCAGTAAGGACGCAACCACCTAGTATAACTTGTACCACTTGCTAAAATGGCTACAATTTCACTATTCCCAGCCATTTTTGAAGTAAAAAAAATCACTGCAATAAAAACAAAAAGCGGAAAAAGTAAAGCGATGATATGGGGGATAAAACCAAAATAATAATCCGTAATGATTCTTCTTAAACCCAATTGACTTCTTACAAAATCATCCGTTTTTTCACTCACATCTACAACCACTGCAATCACCGCAAATAAGAAGATTGCAAAGAAAAAAGTAGTGAGAAACTTTTTGAGTATATACCAATCTAGTTTTTTCATGTGCTATGCAAAGATGCACAAAAAAATACATCCATGGAGATGGATGTACAATTTAAGGACTTCATAGATAACGGATTAATAAGCACCGCTAAAATAACACGAAGTGTATGATAATTTTAACATTTAGTATGAAAGTGCATAAATATAAAATGCATGGACACTTATCCCCAAAAAAAGATTGTCAATTAGCTTTTTACAACCTCCGCTTGATGATTTCGAGTGTTTCCTTTTTCCAAGAAACGAAATTACCAGCAATAATATTGTTTCTAGCTTCTTTCACTAACCATAAATAAAAAGATAAATTATGTATACTGGCTAATTGCAAACCCAGTATTTCCCCTGCAACAAATAAATGCCGCATATACGCTTTAGAGTAGTACTGGCTGTGTTCGGCAGGTAACCCTGGATCAATGGAACTAAAATCTTTTGCCCATTTTTTATTTCGAATATTTATTACACCTTGTGTTGTAAACAGCATCCCATTTCTACCGTTGCGTGTAGGCATCACACAATCAAACATATCAATACCTAAATCTATACACTCAAGTAAATTCCAAGGAGTTCCCACTCCCATTAAATATCTAGGTTTAAGTTGAGGTAAATGCATGGCACAAAGTGCAGTGTATTCGTACATCATTTCTTCTGGTTCTCCAACACTAAGCCCACCAATTGCATTTCCTACTGCATTTTTTGAAGCAATAAATTCACAAGAAGCTTTACGTAGATCTTTATAGGTACTCCCCTGAACTATTGGAAATAAATTTTGTGTATACCCATATTTATCAGGGGTTTCAGCTAAACGATTAAAACATCTATCTAGCCAACGATGGGTTAACTCCATGCTTTTTTTTGCGTAACTATATTCACTTGGGTAAGGGGTACATTCATCAAATGCCATAATAATATCTGCACCAATACTTCGTTGTATATCCATCACCGTTTCTGGAGAAAACAAATGTTTACTTCCATCTATATGAGACTGAAATACAACACCCTCTTCTTTAATTTTTCTATTAGCAGCTAAAGAAAAAACCTGATACCCACCACTATCAGTTAATATGGAACGATCCCAACCAATAAATTGGTGCAATCCCCCCGCAGCTTCCAGTACTTCTATTCCTGGCCTCAAGTTTAAATGATAGGTATTACCCAACATAATTTGCGCCTGTACATCTATTTTTAATTGCTGCTGGGTAACCGCTTTTACGCTACCTACAGTTCCTACTGGCATAAAAATAGGCGTTTGTATTACCCCATGATCGGTGGTAATGATGCCAGCTCTTGCAGCAGAATGATTAATACTTGTTTCCAATTTAAAACTCAACTCAGCCATTTGGCAAAAGTAGGGCTCTTTGCCTTATTTTTGCCGCATGATCATACCTTCTATTGTGTGGACTATTTGTTTTGTACTTTTTTGCGCAGTAATAGCCATCCAGCTCTTTTATTATGTATATTTTTTTAGAAGATTAGCTTTCTTTAATCCTCCTACAAAAGAAACCACAGTTGAACACCCAGTTTCTGTAGTAATTTGCGCGCGAGATGAGGCACATAACTTAGTTAAAAACTTGCCAGGTGTTTTGGTACAGCATTATAAAACAACCCATGAATTGGTATTGGTAAACGACAATTCGAGTGATGAAAGCAAATATATCATTGACGAATTTAAAAGATCATTCAAAAATTTAAATATGATTGATCTTACGCAAGAAGCCAAAATGATCAGTGGTAAAAAATTTCCTTTGTCGATGGGTATTAAAAGTGCCAAATATGAAATATTGTTATTAACAGATGCAGATTGTGTTCCAGCTTCGGAGTTTTGGATACAGAAAATGCAGGATACTTATACCGATGATATTGAGATTGTTTTAGGTTATGGCGCTTATCATAAAAAACCAGGATTATTGAACAAACTCATCCGGTTTGAAACTTTTCATACAGCCATCCAATATCTTTCTTACGCCTTAGCTGGGCAACCTTATATGGGAGTAGGAAGAAATTTAAGTTATAAAAAAAATGTATTTTTAAGAAACAAAGGTTTTTCTTCTATCAATCAAATTCCAAGTGGGGATGACGATTTATTTATTAATCAAGTAGCCAATGCTACCAATACGGCCATTGTAGTTGATCATGATACGCATACTTTAAGCGAATCTAAAAAATCTTGGAGTGAATGGTTGTCTCAAAAATATCGGCATTATACAACTAGTAAATATTATAAACCTAAACACAAATTTTTATTAGGGCTTTATTCACTTTCCTTATTTATGGTTTATCCCTTACTGGTAGTGAGCATACTCTATTTTAATTGGTGGATTGCTTTAGCCGTATTCTGCTTAAGATTAATTATTCAGTCTATTGTTTACTTTAATGCCATGAAAAAATTAAATGAATCAGATTTATTCCCTTGGTTTATTTTACTTGATTTATGGATGTTTTTTTATTTCATTTTTACAGCCCCTGCTATATGGAAAGCACCACGCAAAAATTGGAGTTGATCACCAAGTACTTTGATGATTTTTCACAACATCAATTAAAACAATTTACTGCTTTAAATGAATTGTATAAAGAATGGAATACAAAAATAAATGTAGTATCTAGAAAAGATATAGATCAAATTTATTTACATCATGTTTTACATTCACTAAGTATTGCGGCTATTGCCAACTTTGAGCCTGGCATGCATATCATAGATATTGGATGTGGGGGCGGGTTTCCAGGTATCCCATTGGCTATATTTTTCCCAGAAGTAAAATTTCATTTGGTAGATAGTATTGCCAAAAAATTAAAAGTAGTGGAGGCGGTTTGTGAAGGTGCGGAAATAAAAAATATTACCACACAACATACCAGAGCTGAAGATATTAAAACAAGAAAATTTGACTTTGCAGTATCTAGAGCAGTAGCTCCATTAAAAGAATTATTGAAGTGGAGTATGCCTTTACTAAAAAAACAACCTGGTGCCGCCACTGGCCCAGATATTTTAAGAAATGGACTTTTTTGTTTAAAAGGTGGAGATCTTGCCCAAGAAATATTCGAGAGTGGTACAAGACCCAAAATGATGCCCATCACGAAGCTATTTCCAGAGCCTTATTTTGAAGAAAAATTTATTTTACATGTTGCCCGTTAACAATTAATCGGGAATAACCAGTTTATTATTAGATCGATTAATATCCGCCAAACGC
The DNA here is from genome assembly GCA_036170555.1 of Sediminibacterium sp. Classification (GTDB taxonomy): domain Bacteria; phylum Bacteroidota; class Bacteroidia; order Chitinophagales; family Chitinophagaceae; genus Sediminibacterium. The sequence goes on from JAVHPL010000122.1 coordinate 9,060, forward strand.
ATGCTGGGGTCTATTTCAATAGACCTAATATCTTTAATTGCACAATTACTGCTAAAAACATAAGTTGGGTGTGTCCATTTCCACTCTTCGTGTATCGTTCTTGGAATGGTATTTTCTGCAGGCTTTTCACCATACATTAAATTCAATGGAATATAATGTAATTCCTGAGTTCCATCTTTTAATGTAATTAAAACATCTATTGGCATGGGCATTTTTCCAATGCGCTTTAACATGATGCTCGTTTTCCCATCAACCAAGTCAATATTTCCCACTGTATAATCAATTGTTTTGGTACTATTAATCCAATATTCTTTATACCAATCTAATTCCATCCCACTTCTTTTCTCAGCCACTCTGATTAAATCGTTTGGATTGGGATGTTTAAATTTCCAAGTATTGAAATAGTCTAATAAAAATTGATCTCGAACCGTATCCCCAATAATATACCCTAATTGTTCCATGAAAACGGCACCTTTTCGGTATGCAGCATTGCTATACGCGTAATTGGTATTGTAATGATCCGAATGGGTACTTGCTGGTTCCTCATATCCACTCTTAGCCAAAGCGAAATATCCTTTATAAGCAGATTCTTGCCAAAATCCAGGTTTATTTCTAAGCATGGCCATTACACGAGTACTAGAGTAATCTGTAAAACCTTCATCCATCCAGGGATACAAAGACTCATTGGTACCTAAGATCATTTGATACCAACTATGCATCCACTCATGAATAGCCGTTCCAATACTGGCTGTATTAATTAAGGTTGCCATTGGATATTCCATTCCACCATCGCCACCTTGAATAAATGTGTATGTTTTATACGGATACTTTCCAAAAGTTTTAGCCATAATCGGATAAGCCAATGCACAGGTATCCGCCAATTTTTGCCATCTTGATTCTACAGAATCCACTGCTTTATACACCACTTTAATTAAGGGGCCATTGGCTACTTTTCTAGTAATCATTTTATAAGTAGGATCAGCAGCCCACATAAAATCATGTACATTATTGGCCTGCCATTTCCATGTTTTAGTTGCACCAATTTCATTTGTATTTATTAAATCTCCACCTGCTGCAACAAAATAATTTTTATCTATATTAATTTGTACATCATAATCTCCCCATACGCCATAAAATTCTCTGGCTATATAAGGATTAGCATTCCAACCTTGATAATCGTATTCTACCATTTTAGGATACCATTGGCTCATGCTATATCGTATACCCTCTTTACTATCTCTTCCGCTTCTTCTAACTTGTAAAGGAACCTGTGCTTCAAATTGAACGTCAATTACTGTTTTAGATTTGGGTAAAATGGGTTTTGTTAAGATGACTTCTAAAATGGTTTCATGCTCTTTTAATTGTTGGGAAACCTTATTAATTACAACCGATTTTACTTGTTGGTATCCAATTTCATCAGAATTAAGTTTACTAATTCTATCTTTAACGCGTGCATCCCAATCTAACCCATCATACGCTCTTCGAGGATTCGGTTCACTAATTTGAATTTTACCCAATTCCCTACTTCTTACATCCATACTACTATTGGGCTGAAATGCATTCCAATATAAGTGTAGAAAAACTCTATGCAAGGTATCAGTAGAATTATTGGTGTATTCAATTTTTTCTGTTCCAATGAAGCGATTGGTTATCACATTCATGGTTACATTAATATTGTATTTAATTTTTTGTTGCCAACGATCTGACTGAGTAAAACCAACCACATTTAACAAGAATAAATACGTTAAAAAACAAATGATTTTTTTCATAATAAATAATATTTGTAACTAATTTTAACAACCAGCAACCACTACCACAATTTCTCCTTTCACCTTTTTTGCTTTAAAATATTCAGCAACTTCATGTAAAGTTCCTCGTTTATTTTCTTCAAACAATTTAGTTAATTCTCTGCTTACTGAACACATTCTTTCTGTTCCAAAATAACCTACCAATTCTTCCAATGTTTTTACCAGTCGCATAGGGCTCTCATAAAAAACAATGGTCCTCTCCTCTTCCGCTAATTTTTTTAATAATGTTTGCCTTCCTTTTTTTAAAGGTAAAAATCCTTCGAAAACAAAACGGGTGGTAGGTATTCCACTATTTACCAGTGCAGGCACAAATGCAGCAGCACCTGGTAAACACTCAACACGAATATCTTGTTTAATACATTCCCTCACCAATAAAAATGCTGGGTCAGAAATACCTGGTGTTCCAGCATCTGTTATTAAGGCCATTGTTTTACCCGCCAATAATTGATTGGCTAAATGAGCAACCACTTTATGCTCATTGTGCTGATGATATGGGGTTAATGGCTTCTCAATTTTATAATGCTGCAATAATTTAGAAGAGGTACGGGTATCTTCGCAAAGAATTAAATCTACTTGTTGCAAGATTTCTAGAGCACGTAAGGTAATATCTTTTAAATTACCCAATGGGGTAGGAACTAAGTACAGCAAAGTATTAATTTATAAAAATGGAATAAGACTCCATAACTTGATTGGCTAACAATTGCTTTGCAGCAGTATCGGCAACTAGTTTTGCCTCTTCTGAAGAGGCAGCTTCTATTACAAGTGTAATATTTTTTCCTACTCTAACATCTTCCACAGAATGAATCCCTAAATTATTTAACCCTGTTAATACCGCCTTGCCCTGTGGATCTAATAAATCTTTTAAAGGCATCACCGTGATTTGTACATTATATTTCATTAGAATAACTATTTATTAAAAATCAAAGATAGAATTACATAAGCTAAAAAAGCAATGCTAACTGCTAACCATCCAAAAAGAATGGCAGTTATCAAACCAATTAAGCCAATCAATATAAATGGTAGGCCCTTTTTTAGGTTAAACCCATTGAATTTTAAGGCCAACATAGGTAGTGTACTAACCATTAAATAGGAAGTAAGTAAAATGAGTGCATACCATACCCATTTATTTAGCAAAAGTTGTATTATCCAATCTGCAGAAGCATACCAATATAATAAAGGAAAAGATGCAAATAACAATCCAACTGCAGGAATAGGCACACCTTTAAATCCGTATTGTTGTTCTGTATCAATATTAAATCGGGCCAATCTAAATGCCCCAGCACAAGGAATAATCAATGCTGGTAATAGCCATGCTATATAAATATCTAATCCTCCAGCTTCTTGCGAAAAACTATAGCGTAAAAATTGAAATGCAATCATGGCAGGTGCAACGCCAAAACTTACCACATCTGCCAAGGAATCTAATTGCTTGCCCATGGCTGATGGAACTTTGAGCCATCTTGCAACAAATCCATCAAAGAAATCTACCAAGGCAGCAGCAAAAATAAACCAGCTAGCCCACATCATTTTTTCTGGCAGAGAAACTAAATTTTCTCCCTCCACACTTACAGTTAGTGTTAGGCCGGGTTCAAGTATGTATACAATGGCAATACACCCTAAAAAAAGATTAGCCAAAGTGATTATATTGGGGATTTGCTTTTTCATATATTTTATTACTTCCGCTTCATCAGATTTTCAATTTCATCTGCAGTAATTGGTATATTTTTCATCAAATCGGTATTGCCATTTTTAGTAATCCAAAC
>JAVHPL010000123.1:0-12599 GCA_036170555.1 Sediminibacterium sp.
ATTTTATTAATGCAGGCCCAAAGTTTATTTTTAGGAGGTATCCCCATGTTATTTTATGGAGATGAAGTGGGCTATACCAATGATTATACCTATTTAAATGACCCGGGTAAAAGTTATGATAATAGATGGATGCATCGGCCCATGATTGATTGGAAAAAAAATGCTAAAATTGACATAGAAGATAGTATTGAAGAAAGAATTTTTTCTGCAACAAAACGTTTGATTCAAATAAGAAAAAAATTAAGCGTTTTATCTGATCAAAAAAATTGCACTTGGCTTAGCCCACACAATATTCATATTGCAGGATTTTTACGCGCCTTTGAAAATAAACGCGTTTATTGTTTATTTAATTTTAGTAGAAAAGCTGCTTATTTAACTTGGTACGCATTCAAGGAACATGGCAAGATTCCAACAGAATTGTATGATTATTATACACAAAAAAAATACAAAGTAGGGCCCGACCACGAATACTTGGTGTTAGAGCCTTACCAATTTTGTATTTTAGAACCAAACAAATAATCGTTATAATTTAAATGAAATAGACGTAGTAAAATTGATTCCATCCGAAGGCCAAATGCCTGGACCTGGATAAAATAATGGACGTTTGGTATAATAAGACTTATTCAATACATTATTTAAGTTGAATTTCCATTCTATTTGTTTTTGAATTTGTACAGTAAAATTAATATCTACCAATCCATAAGCAGGCACTAAACCAACTGCACCTGTTGCGGGTGGAGGTACCGTAGTATTTAATGGATCGGCAAATGTGGAGGATACATAACTATATAAAAGCGATGTACTTATCCTTTTTCTTTTAATTGTTACCCCATTCCTTGTTGTAAAATCTGGCGCAGATTCTACTTGATTATTACTGATTGAACGATTAACACTGCCTACTTTAATAAATGAATTTTTATACCTGGCTTTCAAGAATGCCGTTGATGTAAACACCGATAATAGCGTTCTTTTATTTAATTGCCAGTCGGCTTGAATAAATAGCTCTACCCCTTTATTCAATGTGTTGCCTGTATTGGTTCTATACGTAATTAAATTATTAGAAGCATCGGTTATTGCCAAAGTTCCAAAACGATTATTCTCTTGTAAAATAAATGCGGTAATATCCCATTTTAAAAAACGCAAATTTCCTTTTATGCCCATTTCTGCATTGTACCCACTTGCATCTTTAATTGTAGGGTCAATGGTTTCGTACAAAGAGCCTGGCACTAAATCTTTAAAGATCATGGGGCGATAACTTTGAGACCACCCACCATACATTTGTACTTGATTGGAAAACTTATATTGCATACCCAAAGCAAATAAAGGATACTGATGGGTTATAGTGAGCGGAATTTTATTGGTAGGATAATAATTAATTAGTCCACTCATATCTGTTCTGCCTGTTTCAATACGTATGCCAGCAGTTATTCCAAAATGTTTATTGAGTTCAATTTTATTTTCTGCAAATACAGCTATATTTTTTGTTTTAAAATGAATATCCCTACCCCAGTTTGGATCTACCAAACTAAGATCATACTCATTGCCTGTTGTGCCTTTACCCAATTGCCTTCTATGCAAATCATTATGCATGTATTGTAAACCTGTAGCAATTGTACTCCATTTTTTTCCTAAAAAATAATGATGCAATACCCTTAATTCGGTAGTATAACTATTAAATTGATCAATATCTACCTGCCGATTATTGTACTTTCCTGTATTTGCATTAATTGTATCATTTATATTTACTGGTTTATCAAATAAAACACTATTGCGTTTTCCTAATACGGCCGAGCTAGTAATCTGTAGCTCGGTTTGTTTATTTACGTTCCAATGAATGGTAATAGCTGGAATATGAATATCTGGATTAAAATAATTTCTTGAACGAGTTGCCTGCCTTGGGTTTACACTAAACATATTATCATTCAAAGCCCCTGGTATTTTATAGGTGTATGCTGCCCTTGACCATTCAATTTGAATGGACAATGTATTAGTTGGCTTATAACTTAATAAAATACGTTGTGCCTGCGAATTGGTGTGCTCTTCATTTCTATACCCATCTCTTGTTTTATAATTTATATAGGCATAGTAACTGACCTTTTTAATAGTACCCGAAACTGCATTATAGGTGCTGAATAAATTGTAAGATCCTGTTGTATTAATCGTTTCAAAACCAAATTGCTTAAGCGTATCTGGCTTTTTGCTGATATAGTTAAGCATACCCCCAAACTGTGCACCATATTGCAATGAACCTGTTCCCCTTACTATTTCTATTTTCTCAATACTTTCTAATGGCATACTATAATGACTTGCTGGATATCCATACATATCCGAATTGGTCATAATCCCATCCTTTCGAATATTAAATTCCCATCCACGATGTGGATCAAGCCCACGCGTTGCAATATTAATTTGATTGCCTACACCATCCATATCATACACAAATACGCCAGGTAATTTCGCAAATACCTGGCGACCTGTTTTGGCTGATATATCGGCATTCATTATACCTAATTGAATTAATTCGGTTTTCTTTCCATTATATAAATAAGTGCCCTGTTCGTCTGGCAAGTCCAATTTTGCATGAATAATCCCATTAACAATTACTGTATCTAAATACTTGGAGATGATTGTATCGCTAAGCATAGATTCCTGCGCATTCAGTGTATTAGTAAATACAATACTTAATAAAATCATCCAATATTTATATGCTAATGCTTTCATCCTACTTATTATTTAAAAAAATATTCCCAACCTAAAATCACTTCCTTTATAATTTTATACTTACCCCAATATTTACCGAATAATCTGCAAACGCTGCATCACCCTGTGCATATACCCCAGTGAGTTTTGTTCTAATTTGATCGGGTATACTTTGTGTTCTATCCCTTACTATGGCAATAGGAATATATGCATAGAGATTCATTTTCTTAAACATATATATAATACCTGGTTCGGCTGTGATAATACGTCCTGGCCTTCTAAATCCTTCGCTACCGCCAATCAAATCTCTTACAGGAATACATTCATATCTCAATCCTCCAGATATAGTAAAACCCTTTACCTGATAATTTAATCCTGCCCGAAGAAGATACTGATCGGGTACACTCATTACATCGGATGTATAGGAAATAGCAGTTGCAGATGGGGTTCCACCTCTTGCTGTAGACACACCATTTGTTTCTCTTGGATTTAATAGGTAATAAAAATTGCTATACAGATTGGCTTTATGAGATAAGCGGTAATACATATTTAATTCGGTAGTGATGCCAGTGCCTCCATCGCCTAATTGTATAGACTGATCTACTGGGCCCATCATGGTTGTACCCGTTGCTGTATAAAAACGATCCATGTATCTATAATCACCAGTAGCAAACTTTATTCCTAATCCAGCCTGTATATTCAGGCGATTGTATTTGGCTGGATCGGTTAACCATGCATAACCAGCAACACGTATATCACCTAATCCAAAAGAACTGGTTATATGTCTTGCCGCTCCACCATGCTCGTACAAAGAAGATCGGGTATTAGAAATGAGGGGAACATAAACTGACATACTCATTTTTTTATTAAAGACTTTGGTTAATCCAAGGTCTGTACTAAATGTATGATTGATTACTTCTGTTCCGTTTGCAACTCTTTGCTTTTGTTCATTTGTTCCAACAAAATGTTTATACGAACGAAAATATCTTGTATTGACCGTGAAAGTTAATCCGGATGTATCAAGATGATTCATTTGATCCATTAAACCGCAAGAAGCTCCTCCAGCTCCTCTGATAGCTACACAACCCTGTGCATTTATTTGATTGAATAGGCATAAAAGGGCATAATAAAGTACTATAAAATATTTCATTTAATTATTTTTTGAAGTGAATGAAGAGTTGTTTAAAAGAAACTTACTTTTTCATTTTTAAACGGTCAACTACCATTTGCCCTACTTTTTGTCCTACGCTGGTGCTTATTACACATGAATTATGAAAATGAAGACCTCCATAAAAACGGGCCCAATTGTTTTCATCTGCCGCATGCCGAAATGATTTATACGAACGGCTCTTTATACCAAATTCTAATTCAGTAGAATCGGTATATGCAAAATGATCCCCAAAAACACTAGTAAGTGCTTCTGCTGCTGATGATGAAATGGTTGAATGCCCACAGGTATATTCGGGAAATGCAGGAGTTTGTAAATAAGGTCTCCAATTAATATCTATATATTTATTAATAACCGTTTCGGGGCGTACTGTATTGTATTTGTATTTTACATACCAACATTCAATGAACGCATCAAATAAAGCAATAGAAGTTTTGGTAACTGCATACACGGTTGTTGCAAAATCTGCATTGGCTTTTTTAGATGCAATCCCTGCAATACTTACCCAATGCCCGGGAGGTGAAAATTTTTTACTTCCATACATAACATGCCCGGTAACATTCATTTTAAATGGATTATCGTCCCAAAACTCTGCAATATGTTTTTGCTCTGGGGTTAAACTATCTGTTGCATTTTTGATGGCCAATACTTCAGAATAATATTTACTTGTTTTATCGTTAATATTAAATGCTGGAGGAGGTGCTGGTTGATAAATTCCTGCACTATCTATTACCATGGGTCTTATTTCCATCCAATGTGGCTCTGCTGCTGCACCATACATAGGAGGTGTTGGAACCCATCTACCTGGAATATCTTTTACGGTATATTTTTCTGCTCCCCTTGTTTCTAAATAATTATCTTTTTTACTCCATCGTATGATTTCTCTGCTAATACTATCTGCAAAAAAACGAGACGCTTTTTCTACTTTTTCTGGCAACCCATTATCTCTTGCAATTTGCAAAATACTATCGCTATATAACTGTAAGCTTCCTTCTGGAAATGTTACCGCTTCTCCAACTTTCATATAGGCCAATAAAGTAGCCAATTCAATATGTACATCAGGAGTAATAGCAGGTGCATGCACTTCTTTTAACCCATTAAGTTGCCCAGCTAATGACTGATATTGTTGAGGATATGCTGCCGCAATTACCTCATACGCAGCAATTGCTGCATACGCATAGTTACGTGATGCAACCATTGGTGGAAAATTATTTCCCATGACCACCGTATTTAATTCATGCACTGTTGCACTAAATAATAATGGATTAGATATATAAACTTTGTAATTACTATTGTCTTTACATGAGATGGCAAACAAAATAATAAAAAGCCCTAATAAGGTCTTCTTCATAAAGCGTTACTTTAATAAAATAAATGAAATAAAAATGCTTAATGTACCAGCATTATACTTGTGGGGGGTGCTCCAATTGTTTGGTATAATCATCACCCAAATCGTAGTACTGAATAAACCGTTTAACGTTTACAGAAAAAACACCACTAAACTGCCAAGAAAAGGAATGATCTTCCGTAAAGTCCTGAACAGAAAATTTAGTAGTATGTGGGTGTGATGAAGTATTCTTCTTAGATGAATTGGCAATATAATCGTTCGCTAAACGAAAGAAATCATCGCGTGCATTGCGGATTCCTGTTTTCTCTTGGTTAGGTATACAAAGCAGTTCCAATGAATCTTTATAAAATCTGCGTTTTACATACGTATAAGAAACCCCATTGATTTCAATATTACCATTTGCCCTTTCATAGGTTTCGGAACTATTGGTATAGGGCAAATTATTTAATACTTTGATATGCAAAAGAGCTGCTTCATCGTATATATCTTGATCTAATTGTGCCTGCAAATTATTTTCAGAACGAGTTTCTAAATAATCAGATAACAATCGGTATCCACCCCAATTAAAGAGTAGAAACCCAAGCATTAATATGGCAATTAGTTTTTTCAATCATCCGAAAATAATGAATTTTTAGTTAACTGTAAAAGTTTTGTTCTCTAGGCCCACCCCCGTTATGGTTAGCTTTTTCCATCTTTTTGGAAGTGCTGATTTTATTTGCGTAATTCCTGTTGGAGTAATGTCTAACCCACCAAAGCCCATCATTACGCTTTGTAAAATTCCTCCTGCACCCGTAGCAAAATAAGGATTGGTTCCTCCCTTGGTTTCGGCAATTACCCTTAATGGAGGGTTTAGATTGGGCAGGTAGGCATCTTGAAAAAAATGATAGGCTTTATCGCCTTCACCCAAACGAGCGTATAATAGGGCAAAAATAGCTTGGGTCATGGCAGGAGTTCCTTCATTGGGAACCCTTGTTTCATAATATTCCAAGTCTTTTCTTACCTGTTTTGGATCACTTACTTCTTTTAAAGGATATGCCAACAGATTCACATCCCCTTGCTTAATTCCTTCCCCATTATAGGTTGCATGTTCTCGGGTAACCCCATTGCTCATTTTTAAAATAGGAATATTCTTTGCCACCAATATCCAATCTGCATTGGCTGCATACCCTAAAATACTTGCAGCATTGGTTGCAAATTGCAATACTGCTTTTGCCGAAGCATTGGTCCAAGCATTGTTGTTTACATTCTCGGCCCACTCATCGGCTGCTACTACATTATTAATTTCGTATTTACCCTCTCCCTTACGCTCTACCCTGCTTGCCCAAAAATTGGCCGTTTCTTTTAAAATAGGCCAGCCTTTTTCTTTCAACCAGTCTTTATCTTGTGTTACACAAAAATAATTCCAAGCTGCAATGCCAACACAGGCCGTTATATGGTGCTCAAATGGGCCGCTCAATGCCCAAACAGGTGTTTCTTCTACACCAGTTGCTGCACTTTCCCAAGGAAACATAGCACCCTGATATCCATGATTGAATGCATTTTTTTTAGCCGCTCCTAATCGCTGAAACCTATACTCTACCATACTTTTAGCAATTTCAGGATGCAATACCAATATGGCTGGATACATCCACAATTCTGTGTCCCAAAATACATGACCATTGTATCCTAATCCACTCAAACCCATGGGTGATGGACTCATTTCTGTTCCTTCCCTAGTGAATGAATATAAATGATACATCATGCTATGTATATCTTGCTGAGCCTGATCATCGCCTTCAATTTGAATATCACTTTTCCATAATTTTTCCCAAGCTTTTTCGTGAAAAGCCAATAATCGCTCCCTGCCTTCTAGTTTGGCAAAAAGCGTTAATCGTTCTGCTTCATTTAATGGATCATCATGGTGGGCACTTGTAATGGATGAACCTGCAATAGAAAATCGATAGGTTTGCCCTGCCTTTATAAGCTTACTAAATTTCATCAAATGCATATTATTATCCCACATTTCATGAATTACTCTCGGCTCTGCTCCATGTTGTTCACTAAATAAAAAAGTATTGGAGGCACACATCAACAATTTACCCGTTGGGCTTTTGGCTGTTGAGGTAAGTAATCCAATTGTTACATGTGGGCGATCTATTTCATTGTAATAATTTTGTACATCTTTTAATGCATCTGGGGCTTCCATCACACTGGCCGAATTGATCATTAGATCTTTTTTAGCAGTAATACTTACATCCATCAATACCGTAAAAGGTAATTGCCTTAATGAATAATAAGAATAGGTAATGTAGGCCTTATCTGCATAATCAAATGAACAGGTAAAACTGGCTTTTTTCATATCCAGTTCTTGTTTCATATTTTTTGCATCAGCACCCGAAATATTGTGTCCATCAATTCCCAACTGCATATTGAGCAAATTAAAACTTCGTAAGAAATTACTTACCCTGCCCCTTCCATATTGATCATAAGCACCAGCAAGCACTACTTCTTTTACCTTAAATGGCTCTGGTGAGGAAACAATCCCAATCATCCCATTGGCTACTGTAATGCCATAATAGTTGGAAGGGTTTATTTGTGTGGTGGAAATTTTCCAAGGATCCTGTGCTTGAATAGAAGAAATACTTATTAATGCTACTAGAGCAGAAAAGGCAAACAATCGTTTCATAAATGCGTATTTTGCAGGTAATTGGCTGTACCAAATTTATTCATAAAAAGCTCTATGAGAACTATTTTTTTATTGTTGATTACCAGTACCCTGTTTTTTGCTTGTAATCAACATAAACCCTTATTTAGAGAAATTAAAGCAGCGCAAAGTGGTATTCAATTCAATAATATCATTACAGAAGATGAAAACTTAAATGTTTTGAATTATGAATACCTATACAATGGAGGTGGAGTGGGTATTGGCGATTTTAATAACGATAGCCTGCCAGATATTTATTTTACAGGCAATCGGGTGGCCAATAAATTATACCTCAATAAAGGCCATTTAAAATTTGAAGATATTACCAGTGCTGCTGGCGTTGATGGAAATGCAAAATGGTGCAAAGGTGTTTCGGTAATTGATATCAACAATGATGGTTGGATGGATTTATATATTGCTGCAGCCATAATACCTGATAGCAATGCAAGAAAAAATTTATTGTATGTAAATCAAGGAATAAATAAATCTACAGGCATCCCCGTTTTTAAAGAGATGGCCGAAGCCTACGGTTTAGCAGATGCATCTAACACACAGATGGCTGCATTTTTTGATTATGACAATGATGGAGATGTTGATGTGTATTTATTGGTGAATGATTTAGATGGAACTTATCCCAATGAATTCAGGCCCATTCGCAAAGATGGCTCTTGGCCCAATACCGATAAATTATTACAAAATAATTGGAGCAATGAATTAAAACATCCTGTGTTTACAGATATTTCGGCTAAAGCAGGTATATTAATTGAAGGACATGGATTGGGCGTGAGCATTACCGATATCAACCAAGATGGATGGAAAGATATTTATGTAAGCAATGATTATTTATCGAATAATATTTTATACATCAATAATAAAAACGGAACGTTTACCGATCGTTGTGCCGAATACTTAAAACATACCAGCAAAAATGCTATGGGCAATGATATTGCAGATATCAATAACGACGGATTAGTTGATATTATAGAAACCGATATGACACCCATTGATAATTATCGGCAAAAAATGATGCATGGGGATATGAATTATCAAACATTTCAAAACTCTAGCAGGTTCGGCTATATGTTTCAGTATCCTAGAAATTCTTTGCAATTAAACCAAGGAAATTCAGTTAAAAGTAATGATACAATTGGGATACCTGCATTTAGTGAAATTGCTTTTTTAAGTGGCGTGGCACAAACCGATTGGAGTTGGGCTCCACTGTTGATTGATGCAGACAATGACGGGTTTAGAGATTTGATGGTAAGTAATGGTTTGCCAAAAGATATGAGTGATATGGATTTCATGGCCTACCGTAAACATGCTTATGCTGCCACTTCTTTACAAGAAGTATTGGCTCAATTGCCAACCGTTAAAATAAGCAACTACATTTATAAAAATAATGGAGACCTTAGTTTTACCAACAAAACAACAGAATGGGGATGGGATACACCTACTTATTCTTCAGGTATGGCTTATGCCGATTTTGATAGGGATGGTGATATGGATGTAATTGTAAACAATACCAATATGCCAGTGAGCTTATTGGAAAATACTGCCAATGAACAAAAAGAAAAAAATCATTTCATACGTGTTCAATTAAAAGGAGATCAACATAATATCAATGGCATTGGAGCAACAATACATTTATATTATGCTGGCAATCATCAAGTATACGAGCAATCACCTTATAGGGGTTATCTTTCATCTGTAGAAAATATAGCCCATTTTGGATTGGGAAAAATCAGTATCATAGATTCTATTACCGTAGATTGGAATGGCCTACTAACTCAAACTATTCTTCACCCATCTATTGATGCAACAATTACAGTAAACAGTAAACAAGCAAAACTGCGTACTAGCATATTGGCGCCTGTTCAATTTACCAACAACTGGTTTACCGATATTACGCAGGCTGCAGGAATTAAAGAAGGTTATGCTGAAATTGATTTTATAGATTTTGACAGGCAACGCTTACTTCCACATAAATTAACACAATATGGGCCTGCAATTGTGGTAGGAGATCTGAATGGAGATGGATTAGATGATTTTGTATCAAGTGGTGGTTCTCCTTTTTATGCACAACTATTTATACAACAGATTGGCGGAAAATTCTTAAGTAAACCTCTTTCAAATGATCAATACAATAAACAGCAAGATGATGGTGGCATTTGTTTATTTGATGCTGATGGTGACAAAGATTTAGATATATATATTGCTTCGGGGGGTGCAGAAAATGAGCCTCAATCTGTTGCATATACAGATCATTTTTATGTAAACGATGGTAAAGGAAATTATACTGAAACCAATTTAGCTATTACCCATAATAGAACTGCTAAAAGTTGTGTAATTGCTGCAGACTATGATAAAGATGGAGACCTTGATTTATTTGTGGGAGGAAGAGTATTACCAGGTAGTTACCCAACACCAGTAAGCAGTTTTCTTTACAGAAATGATAGTAAAAATGGAAAAGTATTTTTTACAGATGTAAGTAAACTGTTGGCTCCAGACTTGCAAGATATGGGTATGGTTACCAGTGCAATATTTTCGGATATAGATAATGATCAACAAGTAGATTTATTGATCACTACCGATTGGGGACCAATCATCCTATTAAAAAACAAAGGGGGGAAATTCATTAAACAATCTACCAGCATTAGTGATCAACACGGATGGTGGAACAGCATTAACTCGGCAGATCTAGACAATGATGGAGATATGGATTATGTTGTAGGTAATTACGGTTGGAATGGCTATTTAAAACCAACTACACAATATCCTATTAAAGCTTACGCCAAAGACTTTGACCAAAATGGAAGCTTTGATGCCGTATTTAGTAGTTTTTTACCAGCAACTATTCATGGTCCTATAAAGGAATTTCCCATTGCTGGCAGAGATGAATTTATTAGAGAGATGAGCTCCATGAAAGCGCGCTTTCCCAACTATGCATCTTATGCAAAAAGCGAAATGCAGCAGGTTTTTAATCCGGAAACAATGAAAGGTGCTTTGCAATTAAGTGTAAATAATTTCAATACAAGTTGGATAGAAAATAAAGGTAAGATGAATTTAGAATTACACGCTTTGCCAATAGCAGCACAATTTGCCCCTGTATATGGAATCATTTGTAGCGATTTTAATGGAGATGGTTTTATAGATATTGCCTTAAATGGAAATGAATATGCTATGGCTCCCTACTTGGGTAGGTATGATGCATTCAATGGATTGATCTTAAAAGGTGATGGTAAAGGCAACTTCACCCCACTTTCTATTCGCCAAAGTGGATTTTATGTTCCTGGAAATGGTAAAGGATTGGCTAAGATGATAATACAAGATCAACCCGCTTTAATTGCAGGGCAAAATGCAGGATTATTGAAACTTTTTAAATATAAAATGAATCAGAAAAATATTGCTCAACAAAATAAAATGAACACTCCAGCAAAAAAATAAATAAATTAAATTAAATTAAATATAATGAAGAAGCTTGTTATTGTAAGTTGTATTGCATTCGGTATTGGATTTTTTTTTATTGGATGCAATCAAACAAAAAAAAATAATGCATTAAAAGAAGCAGCACTTCAACACTACTGCGTACAAAAATTAACCGATGTAATTGTATATGATATTTTTACACCACCAGTGGCTAGCCGTATTTATGTATATGCAAATTTGGCCTACTATGAAGCGTTGAAACCAATGAATAGTAAAGCCAACTCTATTATTTCATCATTAAAAGGATTTAAATCATTGCCCACAACAGAAGCAGGTAAAATATATAATTACCGATTATCTGCCGCTACTGCTTTTATGAAAGTAGCCAAGGCATTGGTATTTTCAAAAGACAGTATTGCCAATGCTGAAAAAACTATACAGCTTGAATTTAATGAGTTAGATAAAGAAGTGTACAATCGCTCTATTGCTTGGGGCGAACAAGTAGCAAGTACCATTCTTAAAAGAGCAGATGAAGATAATTATAAAGTTACCAGAGGAATGCCGCGTTATAGCGTATTTAATGAAAAAGGTAAATGGATACAAACACCACCAGATTATGCAGAGGCAACTGAACCATATTGGAAATTAATTAAACCCTTAAAAATGGATTCTGCTGCTCAGTTTAAACCTGCCGCAGCACCAGCTTATAATTTAGAAAAAAACAGCCAGTATTATAAAGAGCTGATGGAGGTATATAATATAAGCAAACAACTTACTAAAACAGAAGATACCATTGCCCATTATTGGGATGACAATCCTTTTGTTTCAGAACATGTTGGTCATTTAACGTATGCTAATAAAAAAACAACTCCCGTTGGCCATTGGATGGGTATTATTTCCATCCTTTCTAGGCAAAGTAATTTAGATGATATGGCAACAGCCAAAACCTATGCATTTAGTTCTTGTGCCATTTTTGATGCGTTTATTTCTTGTTGGGAAGAAAAATTTAGAAGTAGAACTGTAAGACCAATTACCGTAATAAGAGAACATATTGAACCAGAATGGAATGCATTTTTACAAACTCCATCTTTTCCAGAATATACGAGCGGGCATAGTGTGGTATCTGCTGCAGCCTCTACTGTGCTTACCCATCTTTTTGGAAATAACAAAGCTTTTCATGATACTACCGAACTACAATATTTAGGCTTGCAACGCTCATTCAAATCTATTGAACAAGCTTCGGATGAAGCAGGAATTAGCCGATTATATGGGGG
>JAVHPL010000124.1:0-2486 GCA_036170555.1 Sediminibacterium sp.
CTTTAGCCGAGTTGCGTGGGTTGAATTTTCGATAGAAAATTAAATAAAGATAGTATTGGCTGGGTTGGATAAAAAATGATGCCTTTAGCCGAGTTGCGTGGGTTGAATTTTCGATAGAAAATTAAATAAAGATAGTATTGGCTGGGTTGGATAAAAAATGATGCCTTTAGCCGAGTTGCGTGGGTTGAATTTTCGATAGAAAATTCAGCAACGAAGGGTGTTGCATCATTTTTTATCCAACCCAGCCAGCAAAAAATAAAATTTTATTTCAGCAATGCACAAGTTATAAGCAAGCCTAAAAGACGACAGTGCAACCATAACCAGACGACCAAAAACTGAACATTTACACAAAGGCAAACCATTTTGACAGGTGACCAACATACAGACCATATTTCAAACGGACAACGAGTAAGCCGACACACAAACCCAAGCTTGCAAAGAGCCAATTTCGCCACCGCATCGTTAAATAATGATGTTTCATATCTTTATTGTCAGGTCTATCCTGACTATTTGACTATGAATAATAATATTTTAACAGAATAAGACGATTAAGTAAATTATCTTTCGTATCATTACTGTCAGGTTTAACCTGACATTGTTACTATGAAAAATAAATACATATCAACGCAATCAAACGAACTTCTATCCTATTTCAATGGACAGAATAAGAATTGTTTTGATTATTCTTTGGCACACAAAGCCCTGCCCTACTCTAAAGCAAGTGCCGTAAGAGAGCTTCTGAGCGACATGTCTAAAAGAGGACTTTTAATGCGTTTGAAAGAAGGTGTTTACTACATCATTCCTTATGAGCAAAATGCCGAAACATTTATGCCCGATTGGCATTTGATTGCTGAACATTTGGTGAATAATGCCAAACATTACATCGGATATTATTCTGCTTTACAAATTCACAACCTGATTACACAGCCATCATTGAAGGAACAAATCGTTGTATCAAAACAAATACGACCAGCTGAAATAAAAATCAAAGACGTTCCTTTTCAATTTATCTATCATAATGAAAAACACTTTTTTGGTGAAAAGAAAATTTGGATTGACAGCTATAATAAAGTGCTTTGTTCAGACTTAGAGAAAACTTTTATTGACTGTTTGTTCAAACCTGATTACGCAGGTGGAATTGTTGAAGTAGCAAGGGCAATATACACTTCAAAAGACAAAATCAAATACGACACGTTGCTTGAATACGTAAAAATGTTTGATTCGCAAGCAGTTATAAAACGATTGGGATTCATTTTAGAAATGCTGGACATCAATAATAAAATCATTGCTGATTTGCAACAATTGAAAACGGCTTCTTATGTATTGCTTGATACTGAATTACCCAAAACAGGCAAGCGAAACAGCCGTTGGAGTATTCAACAAAATTTAGAAACCGAAACCATTAAATCTGCTCTTTACACATGATTAAACCAGGAGAAATACAACAAAGGGCAAATGTGGTTGGTGTTCGTGACCAGCAGATTGAAAAGGACTATATTCTTTCTTGGATTCTGTTTGGTATTGCCAAACATGAGCAACTTTCAAAGGGAATTGTTTTTAAAGGTGGAACAGTTTTAAAGAAAGTTTATTTTGAAGACTATCGCTTTTCGGAGGACTTGGACTTTACATTGCTGAATGCAGAAATATCCAATGAGCAAATTTTCTCATGGTTCAAAGAAGTATTTGAATTCATAAAAGATGAAGCAAATATTCCGCTTGACATCATTGACAATAATGAACATGAAGATGGCGGCATCAACTTTTACATCAGCTACATTGGTCCGCTTGGCGGACAAGGAAACAACAAGCGTGTGAAAGTTGATATTTCACGAAGTGAACAACTGGTTTTTGAACCAGTAATGAATGATGTAATCATTGGCTATACCGATTTGGAAGAACACCAACTATTATGCTATCAATTAGAGGAAGTATTGGTGGAAAAAATGCGTTCGGTAATGCAACGAATGCAAGCGAGAGATTTTTACGACATTTGGTATTTGCTGGAAGAACATGAAATGGAGGCCGATTTTTATATAAGAGAATTTGAAGCTAAATGCAAAAGCAAGGATTTACAGCACACAGATTTTCTAAAAAAATTGGATGAAAGATTACCACAATACAAAGGAAGGTGGAAAAGCTCCATGAGTGAACAAATAAAAGACCTGCCCGACTTTGACCAAGTAGAAAGAGAAGTAAAAAAACACCTTAAGAAATTGAAATTTTAGGAATAAATACAATAACAGCACCTACAAGAAATTGGCGGCTTAGTGCTTCGTATAACAGTTTTGTGGTTAATCAAACATTCGTTCTTCGTATGAACATTTGTGGTGAAAATCGCCAACTTCTTGTAGCTGCAAAACGTACTTTAGCCGAGTTGCGTGGGTTGAATTTTCGATAGAAAATTAAATAAAGATAGTATTGGCTGGGTTGGATAAAAAATGATGCCTTTAGCCGAGTTGCGTGGGTTGAATTTTCGATAGAAAATT
>JAVHPL010000125.1:0-6497 GCA_036170555.1 Sediminibacterium sp.
GGCAAGTATCGAAGAGCAAGGTTTGGGATGGAAAAATAGTTTTGGTACAGGTAATGGTGAATATACCATCACTAGTGGATTAGAAGGATCTTGGACTACCACTCCTACTAAGTGGAGCAATAACTATTTCGAAAACTTATTTGGATTTGAATGGGAACTAACCAAAAGCCCTGCTGGAGCACATCAGTGGAAACCTAAAAATAATGGTGGTGAAGGAACAATTCCTGATGCACATAATCCTAATAAAAAACATGCACCATTTATGCTTACTTCTGATATTGCATTAAGGGTAGACCCTGCCTATGAAAAAGTATCCAGAAAATTTTATGAAAATCCCCAATTGTTTGCAGATACTTTCGCAAGAGCCTGGTTCAAATTAACACACCGTGATATGGGGCCAATTGCTTTGTATTTAGGGCCAGAAGTTCCTACGGAAGAATTAATATGGCAAGATCCTATTCCTTTGGCTTCCTACAAAACAATAGATGCAGCAGATATTGAATCATTGAAAGCACAAATCTTATCCACTCAATTATCAGTTGCCGAATTAGTTTCTACTGCCTGGGCATCTGCATCTACTTTTCGTGGATCAGACAAGCGTGGCGGTGCGAATGGCGGTCGCATTCGTTTAACACCACAAAAATATTGGGAAGCCAATAATCCTTCTCAATTATCTAAAGTATTAGATGTATTAGAAGGTGTGCAAAAAGCATTTAATGCTAATGCTGGTGAAAAACAAGTATCTATGGCAGATTTAATTGTTTTGGGTGGTTGTGTTGCTATTGAAAAAGCGGCTAAAGCAGCCGGTTATTCAATAGTTGTTCCATTTACCGCAGGAAGAACAGATGCTGCTCAAGAACAAACAGATATTGCCTCATTTGGGGTATTGGAACCAATCGCAGATGGTTTTCGTAACTACGCTAAAGCCAAATACACTATGTCTGCAGAAGAATTATTGATAGACAAAGCACAGTTATTAACCCTAACTGCTCCTGAAATGACTGCTTTAGTTGGTGGTTTGCGTGTATTGAATGCAAATTATAATCAAAGTAAGCATGGTGTATTTACCCATCAACCAGAAATATTAACCAATGATTTCTTTGTGAACTTATTAGACCTTGGAATTACTTGGTTACCTGTAAACGAACATAAAGACACTTTCGAAGCACGTGATCGCAAAACAGGAGAACTTAAATGGACTGGCACTAGAGTTGATTTAATATTTGGTTCTAATTCGGAACTAAGGGCTATTGCAGAATTGTATACCTATACTGATGGTAAAGAAAAATTTGTGAAGGATTTTGTTGCTGCTTGGAACAAAGTAATGAACCTTGACAGATTTGATTTGAAATAAATGGTTGTATTATTAATTTAAAAAAGCACTTCCAATGGAGGTGCTTTTTATTTAAGGCAATTCAAAAAAAATAGAATTGATAGGCAACCCCCAAACAAAATAAATCGGTACTATTTCTAATAAAATATTCATGACGGTTGGTTTTGCATTGGTGGGTGTTTGTAATCCATCGCTTCTGAAAGCAATGGTACTTTCTGGCACAAAAGAAAAGCCAATCAGATCAATATTAAAGCCAAGGGCTAATTTAGATGAAATATGATAGCCCAAATTGATGATGGCATTTACTGCATAAGTGCTGGTATTGGCGTTTAATAAAGAATCTATGCTTGCATCATTGGAAGCTAAATTAGCGGGTGCAGAAGTAAAAATATTGTTTTTTGTTAGATTAATTTTTAATAGAAGTTATGTTTAAGTTAACAGTTAAATTATCCGATAAAGGCAGGCTGCTTCCTCCTACGTTGAAGTTGCGACGGTTTATGGAAAATGCTCCTTTAAAAGTAAATCCGTTATTGATAGGTATTGCCATAAAATCAAATTCAATAGGCTTCGTTGTACCTTTAATGGTGAGGTTACCATAAATAATGTATTTTCCAACAGATGTAGTTTTGCTAATTTTAGTGCTTACAAAAGAAATGGTTGGGAATTTTTCAACATTAAAATAATCTGCTTTTTTAAGGTGCTTGTCTCTTGCATCATTATCTGTATTTACTGTATTTGCATTAACTGAAACATTGAAAGTGCTGTTAGGAATATTTGCAGGATCAAATAATATAGTTCCTTTAAGACCTTTAAAATTTCCCTCCACTTTTAACCCAAAATTTCTAATCACAAATGATACGTTACTTTCTGCATCAAGTGGAGTATATTTTTGCGCGAATGAAAAAGCAGAGAAACAGAATAGTGCTATACTCAATAGTGTTTTATACATGGTTGTTGGGTTAAAATCGGTTAATATTTGTTGAAAGTTCAACAGCTTTACAAAAAACGCTTCTTTTGTTTTTGATTGTGAAATTTTTTAACAAATAATGTAGTATCTTATCATTAGATGCAAAAATCAACCATTCAGCTGCTTCGGTTTCATTTCTCTTTATTCTTAATGCCCATTTATTGGTTTGCATTGAGTCAAGTGCCTGTTATCAATTGGTTAAATGCAGTACTGGTATTCTTTGTATTGCATGTATTAGTTTATCCTGCAAGCAATGGATACAATTCATATATGGACAGAGATGAAACAGCTATAGGTGGATTAGAAAAGCCCATGCAGCCCACCAAACAATTATTTTTCGTAACGGTTGTGATGGATTCGGTGGCTGTATTATTGAGCCTACTGGTGAGTAGTTATTTTTCTTTAGGGGTGTTAATGTACATTTTAGTATCTAGGGCTTATAGCTTTAGAGGTATACGCTTAAAGCAATATCCTATTATTGGATTTTTAACCGTAGTTATTTTTCAAGGAGGCTTTACCTTTTGGTTAGTATATCATGGATGCAGTAATGAATTAACCATGAATATGCCCTGGCCAGCAATCTTAGCTGCTTGCTTATTAATAGGAGGTTTTTATCCGCTCACACAAATATATCAGCATGAAGCAGACAAAGTGGATGGAGTAACCACCATCAGCTATGTATTGGGGTATCGGGGTACTTTTATTTTTACTGCAATTATTTACGCGCTTTCATTTGGGTTATTGGCTTATTGGTTCTTGAGTACATCTCAATTAAAAGGCTTTATTTTATTACAACTATTTTTTTTACCTACTTTAGTTTACTTTTTTTATTGGGCAAATAAAATTTGGAAAAATATTGAGGCAGCTAATTTTAAGCATACTATGCAAATGAATTTAATTGCTTCAATTTGTACCAATTTGGCATTTATCACTATTTTAATATTGAATCTTTTTGAGTAAAATTATTTCCATAGGAACGTCTTTGCCTGCTTATAAACACGATCAATTACGCATATTGGAATTTATGCAGCAGGTATATGCACTAGATGCTGTAGAAGCTAGGAAGCTAAAATTCTTGTATCGTCAAAGTGGTATTGAAACTAGATATTCTGCAATTGAAGATTTTAGTAAGGCACCAGAAGACTGGAATTTTTTTCCTGCGGTAGGAGCTGCTGAGGTATTGCCATCTATAGAAAAGCGAATGCATTTATACCAGACAACTGCTGCTCCTATGGCAAAGAAGGCGATAGATAATTGTATCAAGAATTATATGCCAGCCACAGCTATCACACATTTAATTACGGTAAGTTGCACCGGAATGAGTGCGCCGGGATTGGATTTAGAACTCGTTGAATTATTATCGCTTTCTAATAATATCTATCGTAGCAGTATAAATTTTATGGGCTGTTATGCAGCTATCCATGCTTTGAAAATGGCCAATGCTATTTGTAAATCGGAATATGGTGCAAGGGTAATGATTGTTTGTACAGAACTGTGTACCCTGCATTTTCAAGATACCCCTAGTGCAGATAACATTGCTTCTAGTTTGTTGTTTGCAGATGGAGCAGCAGCAGTTTTGATTGTATCTGATGATGTTGAACAGGATGGCTTGTATCTGAAAAATTTTTATTCAGAAATTGTTTCTAAAGGTAAGAGTGATATGAGTTGGCAAATATCCTCCACTGGATTTTTAATGACTTTAAGTGGCTATGTACCCGATTTAATTCAAGAAGATTTTGAAACCTTAATGAAAAAGGCCTTGCAAAAAGCAGGCATCAGCAAAGCCGAGATTCAGTACTGGTGTATACATCCTGGAGGTAAGCGAATTTTAGATGCAATTGCCAAAAGCCTTGATTTTAAAGGAACTGAGTTAGAACAAAGTTTTGCTGTTTTAAAAGAAAATGGCAATATGTCTTCGCCTACGGTTTTATTTGTGTTAAAGAAAATTATGGAATCAATAAAAACAGGTGAGCATGCCAATATTTTTGGTGCGGCATTTGGCCCTGGCTTAACTATGGAAACTTTTATAGCATCTACCCATGCCTAATTTTAAAGAACGATCAAGTTTACTAGAATTATTAGATCGGGATGATATTCCCTTTATTGATATACAGCTGAATATGAAAGAGCTGGATACAATTAATACATTACTTGGCGGCCATGCAATTACCATAGCTGGCTTAAAGAGGATATTAACACATAAAAAAACTGCAGGGCCTGTTCGTATTTGCGAAATTGGATGCGGTGGTGGAGATAATTTAAGGGTCATTCATGAATGGAGTAAGCAAAATAATAGAGACGTAATATTGATGGGTGTAGACATTAATCCTCACTGCATCAATTATGCCCAATCAAGAAAAGAAAACCTTGGAATTGATTTTGTTTGTTCCAATTATAAAAATGTTGCTTTTAAACAACAACCCCATATCATTTTCTCTTCCTTATTCTGCCATCATTTGAATCAGGATGAATTTATAGAGATGCTGCAATGGTGCAATAACAACGTAAGTGTTGGGTATTTTATTAATGATTTGCAAAGACACCCATTGGCTTATCATTCAATTAAATTATTAACTTCTATTTTTTCTAGATCCTATTTAGTTAAGAACGATGCACCCATTTCTGTATTAAGAGGATTTAGCCGAAACGAGCTAATTGATTTATTTAAAAAAGCGGGAACAGCTCATTATTCAATCAATTGGAAATGGGCATTTAGATGGTTGATCTGTTGTATTATTAAACCCATATCCAATGAACAATAATCAAATTTATGATATTGCGATTGTGGGAGGTGGCCTTGCAGGATTGTCTCTTTCTATTCAATCTGCAAAAGCCGGTTTTAGCGTAATTCTATTTGAAAAAGAAGTTTATCCTTTTCATCGGGTATGTGGAGAGTATATTAGTTTAGAGAGTTTCAATTTTGTTGAAAGTTTGGGATTGAATATTCGTGAAATGAATTTACCCATTGTTAATCGCTTATTAATTTCTTCACCAGATGGAAACAAAATTGAGCAAGCATTAGATTTGGGTGGTTTTGGAATTAGCCGTTATCAAATAGATTATCAATTATACCAAATAGCAAAATCACTGGGAGTGACCGTTGTGGAAGGCATTAAAGTAGATGATATTCAATTTAATAAAGAACATTTTAGCATTCAATCTACCATGGGCATGATTCAATCTAAAGTTGCAGTAGGCAGTTTTGGAAAGAGAAGTAATTTAGATGTGAAATGGAAACGTCCTTTTATTTTAGGAAAGAACAAACCACTCAATAACTTTATTGGTGTGAAGTATCATATTAATATCAACTGGCCAAATGACCTGATTGCATTGCATAATTTTAAAGACGGTTATTGTGGAATTTCTAAAATTGAAGATGGCAAGTGTTGTTTATGTTATTTAACTACTGCAAAAAATTTAAAAGAGCATGGCGGTTCTATTAAAGAGATGGAGGAAGGAGTATTAAAGAAAAATCTTTTTTTAAAAGAAATATTCAATAATGCCAATCATTTATTTTCTGAGCCTATTACTATTGCACAAATTTGTTTTGATCAAAAGGACCTGATTGAAAATCATGTATTAATGGTAGGTGATGCGGGTGGTATGATTACCCCTCTCTGTGGTAATGGAATGAGCATGGCTTTACACGGAAGCAAACTAGCTTTTGAATCAATTGAAAAATATTTAAAGCAAGAGATCAATCAATCTGAATTAGAACTACAATATACAAATGCTTGGAAAAGCAAATTTTCTACTAGGCTGAAAACCGGAAGATTGGTTCAACGATTTTTTGGGAAGCGTTGGATTACTAACCTCTTTATAGCTGCGCTAAAGCCATTTCCTTTTTTAATTAAAGGAATCGTGAAGCAAACACATGGAGAAAGGTTTTAGCAAGGATTGTCGGCCCACTTCGTTGCGCCGACTTCCTTGAAGGGGGGCAGGCCAAGCGCCTCGCTCCGCCTTCGGCGGCGCAGCTTATTGTTCTTTTGAAAACAGGATTGTCGGCCCACTTCGTTGCGCCGACTTCCCTAAGGGGGGCTTACCCAAGCGCCTCGCTCCGCCTTCGGCGGCGCTTAGGTTTTCTATTTTCACGCTTTCAGAAGCAAGGATTGTCGGCCCACTTCGTTGCGCCGACTTCCTTGAAGGGGGGCTTACCCAAGCGCCTCGCTCCGCCTTCGGCGGCGCTTAGGTTTTCTA
>JAVHPL010000125.1:6597-12505 GCA_036170555.1 Sediminibacterium sp.
TTTTCACGCTTTCAGAAGCAAGCTTCTGACGCGCTCAAATAAAAAACCTCCAACTTCGTTGGAGGCGCTTGTGCCCAGAACTGGATTCGAACCAGCACATCCTTGCGAACGCTGCGACCTGAACACAGTGCGTCTACCAATTTCGCCATCTGGGCATATCAAATTCAGGGTTGTAAATATATGTTTAAACCACCAATAAACTGCAACCCCGCATATCACTATTGTCTACTCTTCCAAGCACTTCAAAACTTCCATCTGGATATACTTTTCCAATATCTTGGGTTGCGATAAAAGAACAACTATGCAAATTGGCTAAATCAATTATTTGCAAAATTCCTGAGCCAGTTTCAGCAATGGATAATGGATCATCTTCACTCCTCACAAATACTTTCATCCAAGGAGGGCAATGGTAACGACCAGCACCATTTGAATAAGCCTGACTAAGTAATTCGGTCATTCCATATTCAGCATGTATCAACCCTCCGCCCAGTCGATCCATCAATACTTTGTGCAACTCATCTCTTGTTAATTCTGGGCCTCTACCCTTCATACCCCCTGTTTCCATCACAATAGTATGTTTTAATTGTTGGGGAAATGCTTTAGAAAAATCTAATAGTGCAAAAGTTACCCCTAGTAAAATAGTAGGTTGACCTTCCTGCTCTAATACCTTAATAGTATTAGATAAATCCTCATAATTGTACAAGTAAAATCCACTTTTTTCGTGTTCACTTTTTTTGATCAACTCATTGGCCATATACACCAACGATGAATTTTCTCTTTCTAAATAAGCAGGCAATAAAGCCAGAACACACCAATTTTTTATATCACCATAAAAATGATTGAACCCTGCCATAAAGGATTGTTCATATACTTCTAAAGATTTAACAATATGCCTACTCGTAACTATTCCGGTGGTACCACTACTTTCAAAAATTTTTGCAGGCTCAAACGTTCCTGTTACTATTTGCCTGTTCTTAAAAAAGGAAATGGGCAACGCTGGTATTAAATTGGGTATCTTTTCTAGGTTGGGCTGTGGCTTTAATATATTTATCCATTCCTTATAAACTAGGTTGTTTTGGTACTGATATTGGAAAGTATCCCAACAAATCTGATCAAATTGGATGGATGAAGAAAAAATATTGTTAATATCGGGCAGTTGCACTGGTAAGTATTGTATTGTTTTAACTAAATTTGAAAGAGAAAGTATTCTGATGAGAACAAAATTATTGATCCTATTTACATTTACCCTGTTTTTTTACGCTTGTAAAAAAGATACTTATACATCTAAACCTCAGATAACTTTTAATAATGCCAGCAGCACCGAGCTTAATCAAGGCAATATTATTACTTTCCAAATAGATTTTACCGATAAAGAAGGAGATATACAAGATACCCTATGGGTAGAAAAACTATCCCGCACCTGCCCTACAACTCCTGGAGTTCAGTTTGTGAGTAAAAACAAAGTACCCAATTTTAGCCCTACTTCTAATTTAAAAGGAAAGCTAGAAATTAGCTTTGTATACAATGCCAACGTACCTGGCGTGTCTTCCATTATTGGTTGCAGCAATAAAAATGATACTGCTTATTTTAAATTTTGGCTTAAAGATAAAGCACAAAACAGAAGCGATACCATTGTTTCGCCCAATATTATTTTGATACGTTAGCATGAGTGCTTTAAAGATTATCAAATTCATTTTATTTAGTAATACTTTTTATGGAATATGTGCAGTGGCCCTTTCCATAGAAACTGCCTATCAACAATCTATTCCATTAGCCAACCTTGAATTTTATATTTTCATCTTCCTTGCTACAGTTATTTATTATACATACGCTTATATGCAAGAAAGTGGAGAAATTAGTGTAGGAATAAACGAAAGACAATATTGGTATAACAAGTATCAAAAAATCTTTCCTTATTCACAAACAATTCTATTGTTTACTGCTACTATACTCATTTATAATATGATCGGTAGTCTTAAAGAAAATCTCTCTACTTTTTCAATAATTCATTGGTTTGTACTTCTTTCTATGGCTACTATAGCCATATTGTACTACGGGCTAAAAATTCCAGGAAAAAAATTATTGAATCTTAGAAGTGTAGGATTTATAAAGCCATTTTTAATAGCTTTTATTTGGGCAAGTACCGTATCACTTGGCCCCATCTTATACTACGACTTTCTATTTGGAACAAATTTATTGTTAAGCACAACTACTTTGTTCCTTTTTACAAAAAATGGGCTGTTCATTTTGGTACTTTGTATTCTGTTCGACATAAAGGATTATGCAACCGATTATAATCTGCAATTAAAAACAATTGTGGTTAGATTTGGATTAAGAAAAACTCTTTTTAACGTAATATTCCCTTTGGCATTGTTGAGTTGGCTATTCTTTGTTGTATTGGCAATTATTGGTCAATTTGCCTTTATTCGGATTTTAATGAACACTATCCCATTTATAATGTTGATAATTGTTTGCTATTCAATGTACCAACGTAAATCAATTCTCTATTACCTTGCAATAATAGATGGATTAATGTTGGTAAAAGCAATATGTGGAATTACCGGCATGATCTTCATAAAATAAAAATTATGGCAAAAACAAAAACAGTAAAATCAAAGGCAGTTACAACAACTACCTCTATGAATTTTTTAAAAAATTATATCAATAACCCCTCTCCTGTTGGTTTTGAAAGTGGTGGTCAAAAACTTTGGATGGAATATATAAAGCCATTTGTAGATACTACTTTTACCGATCCTTATGGAACTGCTGTTGGTGTAATAAATGCTTCAGCCCCATTTAAAGTAGTTATTGAAGCACATGCAGATGAAATAAGTTGGTTTGTTAATTATATCAATGACCAAGGATTTATTTATTTAAAAAGAAATGGTGGAGTAGACCATCAAATTGCTCCTGCTAAAAGGGTGTGGATTCATGGCAAAAAAGGATTGGTTAAAGCTGTTTTTGGTTGGCCAGCCATACATACCCGTTTAAGCAACAATGAACAAAAAGAACCAAACCCTAAAATAGAAAATCTCTGTTTAGATTGTGGCGCAAGAACAAAGAAAGAAGTTGAGGCTTTGGGTATTCATGTAGGATCTGTTGTTACGTATGAAGAGGGATATGAAGAATTGGCTTATGATTTTTTAATAGGTCGTGCTTTTGATAATCGGGTGGGCGGTTTCATGATAGCAGAAGTTGCTAGGCTTTTAAAAGAAAACAATAAGAAATTACCATTTGGTTTATATGTGGTGAATTCTGTTCAAGAAGAAATAGGATTGCGTGGTGCAGAAATGATTGCCAGAAGAATTAAGCCAGATATTGCTATTATTACTGATGTAACACATGATACCAATACTCCCATGATTAGCAAAATCATAGAAGGCGATATTCATTGTGGAAAAGGGCCTTCATTGGCAGTTGCACCTGCTATTCACAATAAACTTTTAGCACTGGTAGAATCTGTTGCAGAAAAAAACAAGATTCCTGTTCAAATGCGCGCATTAAGCAGAAGTACAGGTACAGATACAGATAGTTTTGCCTATGCTAATGACGGATGCCCTTCTGTACTTATTTCTATCCCATTGCGTTATATGCATACTACCGTAGAAATGATACATAAAAAAGATATAGAAGATACCATTAAACTCATGTACGAGACATTACTTACTATTACGCCTAAAACAAATTTAAAATACTTGTAAACATACCCATTTTGAATGTGACTAAGTATGGGGTTATTGAATACATACAATAAGGCAAAAGAAGTAATTTAGCGCCTTTATGAATCAATTAGAAAAAAGAACATTACGAATAGCTATACTAGATTTATACGAAGGGGTAGCTAATGAAGGTATGCGCTGCATCAGAGAAATTATTCATGAATGGGAGAAGCAAAACGCTTATACAATTCATTGTTTAGAATTTGATGTAAGACAGCATCTGGAAATTCCTTCTTTAGATTTTGACTTATATATTTCAAGTGGAGGGCCTGGATCTCCTTTAGAAAGCGAAGGATCTGTATGGGAAAAGAGCTATTTTGATTGGATTAAAACGGTTGAAGCATATAATGAAAACGCTGATAGCGCTAATAAAAAGCATGTATTTTTTATATGCCATAGTTTTCAATTGGCCGCTCGATATTTTAAAATAGGAAATGTTTGTAAACGCAACTCTACAGCATTTGGTGTTTTTCCTGTTCACATGTTAGAGGAAGGAAAAAATGAATGGGCATTTAACGGTTTAAAAGATCCCTTTTATGGTGTTGACAGTAGAGATTACCAAGTGATTGAACCTAATCATACCAAAATTAGAGAAATGGGAGGATCTATTTTAGCTATTGAAAAAAATAGGCCCCATGTACCTTATGAAAGAGCCGTCATGTCTATACGCTTTAACCCGTATTTTTTAGGCACCCAATTTCATCCAGAAGCTGATGCCATAGGTATGGCCATGTATTTGCAACGAGCAGATAAAAAACAAACGGTAATAGAAAATCATGGCGAGGCGAAATGGCAAAGTATGGTAGAACAATTAAAAGACCCAGAGAAAATTAGGTGGACACATGATCATGTACTTCCTAATTTTCTTAAAAAAGTAGCTTTTACAATTCAAACAGCCCAATAAGAAATATTTACACCAATTTGAGGAGTATTTTTTATTTTGAGTACTAAATGTACATCTTATGGTTCCTACCTTACGAAAACAATTTAACGAAACATTTAGTGCAGAGAAGTATGCTTCTTTTTTACAAGAGCTTGATTCAAAACACCCGGGTGCTATTGAGTTTAGAGTTGCTGAAACTCCTTTATTTATTGATGCTACATTTACCAAAAAAATATTGAATGCCTGTGAGGCAATAGTTGATGTGATTGTTGCTCCAGAATTTAGTTCAATTACGGAAAAAGCCATTCCTTTAAATGTGCATGTACCTGGAGATCAGACTCACACTCATTTTATTGCATTTGATTTTGGAATTTGTAAAAATGCAAAAGGAGAACTTGAACCACAATTAATTGAAATGCAGGGTTTCCCCACACTTTTTGCATATCAAATATGGCATGAAGCAATTACCAGAAAGCATTTCACTATTCCCAAAAACTATAGTAGTTATTTCAATGGATTGGATGCAACGTCTTATATCAATTTACTTAAAGAAATCATCATTGGTAAACATGCAACAGAAGAAGTAGTTCTTTTAGAGATTCTTCCCCACAAACAAAAAACAAAAATTGATTTTTATTGTACAACCGATTATATAGGCATCCCTATTGTTTGCTTAACAGAACTTATTCAAGAGGGGAATAACTTATTTTACGAAAGAGCAGGCAAAAAAATTCAAATCAAGCGTATTTACAATCGAATTATTTTTGATGATCTTCAACAACAAGAACTATCCATTCAAGAAAAAGGGAAACTGTTATTACAAAATTTAAATGTAGAATGGGTCACTCATCCTAATTGGTTTTATAGAATCAGTAAATTTACTTTACCACTCATTGATCATCCCTATGTTCCAAAAACATATTTTCTAGATACCTTACAATCTATTCCTACAGATTTAGAAAATTATGTATTAAAACCCTTGTTTTCGTTCGCAGGTCAGGGAGTTGTAATTGATGTTACCCATGCAGATATAGAAAAAGTAAAAGATCCAGAAAATTGGATACTTCAAAAGAAAGTAAACTATGCATCCATTATTCAAACTCCCAATGAGCCAGCTAAAGCAGAATTAAGAATTTTTTATTTTTGGAAGGACGGAGCATTAAGACCAATTGCTACCAATAATCTGGCAAGATTAAGTAAGGGAAAAATGATTGGCGTAAGGTATAATAAAGACAAAGAATGGGTTGGTGGTAGCTTGGCTTATTTTGAACAATAAAAAATTTGAATGACACATTTATTTTCGGAA
>JAVHPL010000126.1:0-39780 GCA_036170555.1 Sediminibacterium sp.
CAGAAGCAATAAATAGAGGTTGGATCACAGGTAATGCAGAAGATTGGTATACAAAAGGAATTCAGTCAAGTATTTCTTTCTATGGAATTGTGAATGGAGCAAATACTGTTACATTTCAACGTGTAGGGGGATCTTTATCAGATTACAATAACTATACTATTAATTATGATTGGGATACATACTACAATCAACCTGAAGTAAAATATGTTGGTAATACGAATGCAGGCTTAAACCAAATTTTAACGCAGAAATATTTAGCGTTTTACCAAAATAGTGGTTGGGAGGCTTATTATAATTGGAGAAGAACAGGAACACCCACTTTTTTAACAGGTCCTGGTACAGGAAATAGTAATAGAATTGCTTTGAGGTTTCAATATCCTACTGCTGAAAAAGCAGTAAATGCAACGAATGTGAATAGTGCTATTCAATCTCAGTTTGCGGGTTCAGATGACATTAATGCTAAAATGTGGATTATCAAATAGTTTTTGGTATATTTTGTTTTGATTTAATAAGGCGGAGTATTCTTGCTCTGCCTTATTAAATTTTGTACATTTTTTATTTATAATTTACTTTTTCAATTGGAAATGAATGATCAAATTATTTTACTTCATTATACTATCTATTTGTATCCTATTTTGCGCAAACGCTCAGCCCAAGCAGATCAATATTTTGCAAGTGCCAGGTGTACATAAATATGCTTCTATAAATGAAAAAGGAGAATCTGTGTTGCCAAGTGGAAGATTAGTAACACCTGCAGGGTCTTTGCTGCGTATATCTCATGATCCATTTGGGATGGCTCTATCGCCTGATGGTAAAAAAGCAGTTACATTGCATAGTGGAGTATTAACAATAGTTGATCTTGTTTCCTTACATAGTGTAAGAGTTCCTAGTTATGATAAAAAAATAAAAACACCACTATTGAATGGATCATTTATTGGTGTTGCCTTTGCGCAAGATTCTAAAACAGTATATTTAAGTGGAGGCGATAATGGTGCTGTTATAGTTTATGATGTAGAAAAACTTACTAAAACCGATTCAATTACTTTAAATGGAAAGATTGATGGAGTTGAGTTTGAAGACAGCTTTACTTCAGATTTATTGTTAAATAATGAAGGCAAAGAGTTATTAGTATTGGATAGAGGAAATTTTAGACTGGTAAGGATTAATATCAAAACCAAAAAAATTACTGCCTCAATAAAAACGGGTAGACAGCCTTTTGGCTTATCAATAAGCCCAGATAATAAAACAGTATTTGTTGCCAATGTAGGCATGTACGACTATCCATTAATTGATGGGGCTACACCCACTAATTACGACTCACTTATGATTTCTCATCATCCTTATGGAAATGGTACAAAAGAATCCATTGAAGGAACTGTAATTGAGGGTAGAAAAATTCCAGGACTTGGTGATCCTAATGCCCCTGAAGCGATGAGTGTTTTTACAATAAATTTATTAACCAATAAAATAATTGATAAATACAAAACAGGTCATCTTTTGGGAGAAATGGTAGAAGGAGCAGAAGTAGTTGGTGGAGCAAGTCCTAATTCTATTGCTGTTGGAAAGAAGTATGCATATATAACCAATGCAACAAATGATAATATTTCAGTAATAGATTATGCGAATCATACCATTATAGACCATATCCCAATAAAAGTAGATAAAAAATTAGATCCATTACGAGGGCTTCTCCCATTTGGTATCACATTGAGTAAAAATGAACAAACTTTGTATGTTGCCTTATTAGGATTTAATGCAGTGGCTGTAATAGATATCGTTAGTAAAAAAACCATTGGGCTAATTCCTACAGGCTGGGGGCCAACAAGAGTAAAACTTTCAGAAGATGAAAAAGAATTGTATGTAATTTCTTGTAGAGGTTTAGGAGCAGGACCTAATGGTGGTGAAAATTTTAAAAAGCCAGTTCAAGGAACCTATATTGGTGATATACAGTTAGGGTTATTTCAAAAAATATTAGTTCCTAGTAACCAACAATTAGTAGCGTATACGAAGCAGGTAATTCATAACACTTATTTGGAAACTACAATTATAGATGATATAAATAATCCTTTGCCTCCATTGCCTGGTTTGCGCCAAAGTCCTATTAAGTATGTGGTTTATATTACCAAAGAGAATAGAACCTACGATGAAATATTTGGTCAATTTAATAATGCCAAAGGAGACAAAAGTTTAGCAAAATATGGAGTAGATTGTTCTTATACATTACCCACCGATTCTTTAAAGAAAGCATTCCCTCATTTACAGGTAACCCCCAATCATCATAAAGTTGCTAAACAATTTGCTTTAAGTGATAATTTTTATTGTGATAGTGATGCCTCTATTCATGGTCATCATTGGATGATGGGTGTAATTCCAAATGAATGGGTAGAAGCTAATTCAGATGTAAGTAAAACAACTAAATTATTTTCAAAAGCTTCAGGAAGAAGATTCCCAGGTTCAACAGGTAGTATGGATCCAGAAGATTTTGCCGAGATAGGGGGTTTATGGGAAGCATTGGAAAGACAAAAAGTATCATTCTATAATTTTGGGCAGGCAAACGAAACCGCACATGTACGGGAAGAGTGGATGGATACTGCAACAGGAGCAGCTCATGGGGTAATGGTACCTATGCAAAAAGCATTGTACAATAACACCGATCACAATTTTGCAGGATTTAATACGAATATTCCCGATCAATTTAGAATGAATCAATTTGAAGAAACATTCACAAACAAATGGATAAAGGGAACTGAACAAATGCCTTCATTAATTTCTGTAATGTTACCAAATGATCATGGGGCAAAAGTTAGGCCCGATGATGGGTATCCTTATCCACATTCCTATATGGCCGATAATGATTTAGCTGTAGGAAGAATATTACATTTTTTATCTAGAACCAGATATTGGAAAAATATGCTGGTAATTATTACAGAAGATGATCCACAGGGAGGGGTAGATCATATAGATGCACATCGTTCTGTTTTAATGATGGCAGGCCCTTATGTAAAAAAGAATTATGTGAGTAATACCCATGCTAATTTTGGTGCAATACTAAAAACAATTTATAATATTTTGAATGTGCCTTATGTAAATCAGTATGATATTACGGCCAGTTTACTACAAGACTTTTTTACTAATAAACCAGATTATACTCCTTACACCTTAGAAAAATCAGATAATAGAATATTTGACGCAGATAAAGCCATGAAAAAATACAATCGGCGTATAGATTGGCGTAAGATAATGAAAGGACCTGCAATGGATAATGAATCGGATATGCGTGCAGATCATTACCAACAACAAAAAGTGCAGAAAAATCTAAACCATAAATAGTATTTAATGAAGCATATCATAACCATTTTATTTCTCTTTTTATCTATTAACCTTTTTTCACAAACACTTGCTGATATTGAAAAAAATAAAGTTGTACTACCTAATGGCTGGGCTTTAACACCAGTGGGTAAAAGTATACCGGTAGGAGATTTACCTTTAAATATGGCTGTTTCTGCCAACAAAAAATTATTGGCGGTTACCAATAATGGCCAAGGAAAGCAATCTATTCAATTAATTGACGCAATTAATAATAAAGTTTTAGATAATGTGATGATAGGTAAAAGTTTTTTTGGATTGAAGTTTTCTAAAAATAATCAATTTTTATATGTTTCTGGTGGCAATGATAATTGGATTATTAAATATGCTATTGAAAATAATCATTTAAAAGTTTCGGATACTATTCAGTTGGGAAAGCCTTGGCCTAACCGAATTTCACCAACAGGAATTGACATAAATGAAGAAGCTGGTATTTTATATGTTACTACAAAAGATGATAAATGTTTGTACGAGGTAGATAGTAAAACAAAAAATATAGTTCATAAAATAGCTCTTCATTCTGAAGCTTATACTTGCTTACTTTCTGCAAATAAAAAGAAATTATATATTTCTGCATGGGGTAATGGTAAAATATTGGAATACAA
The DNA here is from genome assembly GCA_036170555.1 of Sediminibacterium sp. Lineage (GTDB taxonomy): Bacteria > Bacteroidota > Bacteroidia > Chitinophagales > Chitinophagaceae > Sediminibacterium. Next base: position 3,972 of record JAVHPL010000126.1, read on the forward strand.
TACAATTACTCATTCTATACAAGACAGTATACAAGTTGGCAGTAATCCTAATGATTTTTGTATAACAAAAAATGGGCAGTACTTATTTGTTGCTAATGCTAATGATAATAGTGTTTCTTTAGTTGATCTTACAATAAATAAAGTGGTAGAAACTTTAACTGCTTCTTTGTACGCAGATGCCCCAACTGGTTCAACTACAAACGCTGTTGCGTTAAGTGAAAATGAGCAAACATTATATATAGCAAATGCAGATAATAATTGTATTGCTGTTTTTGATGTTACCAGCAAGGGAAAAAGTAAAAGTAAGGGCTTTATTCCTGTTGGATGGTATCCAACATCAATTAAAGTAATTGGTAATAAACTATTTGTCACGAATGGAAAAGGATATAGTTCACTTCCAAATCCATTTGGCCCTGATCCATATAATAAGCGTATTAAATTGGGCTTTCAAAAAGGGGATTCAACACAGCCTATGGAAGTTCAATATATAGGCGGATTATTTAAAGGAACATTAAGTATTATAAATGAACCTTCAAATAAACAACTGGGTGTTTATTCGAAGGCAGTATATAAAAATACGCCCTATACTAAATTGAAAGAAACCCAAGTTGAAGGAGAAATTGGAAACCCAATCCCTGCTAAGTTGGGAGCCTTATCCCCTATTAAATATGTGTTTTATATCATTAAAGAAAATAGAACTTACGATCAAGTTCTAGGTGATGTGAAAGAGGGCAATGGGGATGCAAGTTTGTGTTTATTTGGAGAAAAAGTAACACCTAATTTACATGCACTTGCAAAAGAATTTGTTTTATTAGACAATTTCTATTGCGACGGTGAAGTGAGCGCAGATGGTCATAATTGGAGTATGGGTGCTTATTCAACAGATTATTTAGAAAAAACCTGGGTGAGTAGTTATGGAGGTAGGGGTGGTGATTATGATGCCGAAGGCAATAGGGCCATTGCAAATAATAAGCATGGATTTATTTGGGATCATGCTAAGCGCACAGGCATCAGTTATAGAACTTATGGCGAATTTGCAGATGATTATAAACCCAATATTCCTGTACTGAAAAATCATTTTTGCAAGTATTATACCAGTTGGGATGAAAGTGTTAGAGATACAACCAGAGTGGGTCAATGGAAGCGAGATTTTGATTCTTTGTTGGCCATCAATGCGGTACCACAATTAAATACGCTTAGAATAATCAACGATCATACCGAAGGCTTAAGATTGGGAAGGCCTACCCCTTTTTCGCATGTAGCAGATAATGATTTAGCCATTGGAATGTTTATTGAATATTTAAGCAATAGTAAAATTTGGAAAGAAAGTGCTGTATTTATAGTAGAAGATGATGCACAAGATGGTCCTGATCATGTGGATGCTCACAGAACTACCGCTTTTGTTGCAGGAGGGTTTGTAAAAAGAGGATTTGTAGATCATACCATGTATTCCACCTCCTCTATGTTAAGAACCATTGAGTTGATCTTGGGCATACCTCCAATGAGCCAATATGATGCAGGTGCAACTCCCATGTGGAGATCCTTTTCTAAAGAGGCTAACCTTATTCCTTTTAAAGTAAGACCAGCCAAAATAGATTTGAATGATAAAAATCAAACTGAAAGTGTATGGCAAAGAAAGAGCGAGCTATTTGATTTTTCTAAAGAGGACCGAATTCAAGATAGAGAATTTACTGAAGTAATTTGGAAAGCAGTGAAGGGGTTAGATGCAATTGTGCCAGCCCCAAAACGAGCGGCATTTATTAAACTTAATTAATAAACTAATTTATTTTATGCTGGAAACTGAAAAAATTGCAACAGAAATTATTGATTTACTCCTTTCAAAGGGAGGTTCCGAATATATAGGTGAACCATTAACCAAGTTAGAACACATGGTTCAAAGTGCCATTCTTGCTGAGGATCAACAATTAGGTGATGAAATGATCATTGCAGCTTTGCTGCATGATATTGGCCATATTTGTGTAGATACTTCTGCAGAAAATGATATGGACGGATTTGGTGTTATTGATCATGAAGAAGCTGGTGCAGATTATTTATACGATCGAGGATTTTCCGAAAAAATTATAGAAGTAGTGTCTAATCATGTACCTGCTAAGCGTTACTTATGTTATAAATATCCCGATTATAATGATGCATTATCTATTGCGAGTAAAAAAACACTTGAATTTCAAGGAGGGCCAATGACTGCCGATGAAGCATTGGCATTTGAGGAACTTACTTATTTCAAAGAAATTATTGCATTACGAAGAATAGATGAAATGGCAAAGTTAGAAAATATGCCCCTACCAAAAAATTTAGATAAGTATAAGAAATTAATCATTGAACATTTAAATAAAATAAGTGCAAATGAGTAGAGATATAAGAATGGTTGTATTTGATATGGCAGGAACTACAGTAGATGAAGGCAATTTAGTATATAAAACTTTACATAAAATATTGGTTCATAATGGCATTAATTGCACTTTAGATGAAGTATTAACTTATGGAGCTGGAAAAGAAAAGCGAAAAGCCATTGTAGATATCATTGCTTTTTCAAATACCCCTATTACCATTCAAGAAGTAGATGAAATTTTTATCCAATTTTTAAAGGCATTATCCGAAGCATATAAAAATGCAGTTGTTCAACCACAAAAATATGCTGAAGAAATATTTTCCGCATTGCATAAACAAGGCATTCTACTTGTTTTAAATACAGGATATGATACCAATACAGCTAATGCTTTATTAAAAAAATTAAATTGGGTGGTAGGTGTTACTATTGACTGTTTGGTAACTGCATCGGATGTTAGCAATGGAAGGCCTAATCCAGATATGATTCATTTGGCCATGAAACAATTTGATATAACTGATCCATCTACAGTTGCAAAAGTAGGTGATTCAATAATTGATATTGAAGAAGGGAAAAATGCTAATTGTGGATTAGTTGTAGGTATAACTACAGGAGCACATACAACCCAACAATTAGCTTCTGCCGAGCCCAATTTTATTATTGATAATCTAGAAGAATTGCTCACTTATATTCAATAAATAGGCATGCAGCAAAACTTGGCAGTGAACCCATATTTTAATTTTAGCAATAAACTTAAAAGTTCTTCTTTAGTATTTGTAATCTACGTTTCATTTGCAGCATTCGTAGCTTATTCATCTATGTATGGAGTTAGAAAGCCCTTTACTGTTGGATTATATCCCAACTTATTTTATATGGGTATTTCCTATAAAGTATGTTTAGTGATTGCCCAGGTGATGGGCTATATGATTAGTAAATTTTATGGTATCCGTTTTATATCGGGTATGCAACCAGAAAATAGAATTCGTTATATCCTTTATTTTATCTCTTTTGCATGGCTGTCTTTATTGTTATTCGCAGTTATCCCACCTCCATATAATATCATTTGTATGTTCTTAAATGGTTTGCCATTGGGAATGATCTTTGGGCTTGTATTTGGTTTTTTAGAAGGCAGGAAAACAACTGAAATTATGGGCGCATTTTTAGCTACCAGTTTCATTTTTGCTTCCGGTTTAGTCAAAACAACGGGGAAGTGGGTACTATTAAAATTGGAAGTGCCGGAAATGTGGATGCCCTTTGTTGCGGGAGCTTTTTTTATACTTCCTTTATTATTGGCTGTTTGGATGCTTCACCAAATACCTCCACCATCACCATCAGATATAGCATTGCGTAGTAAAAGGATGCCTATGTCAAAAGAGGAACGAATATCATTTATTAAACAGTTTGGTTTTGCTATTACCCCAATTGTAGTTAGTTATGCTATTTTTACAATTGTTCGCGATTTCTGTGAAGATTTTGCCAATGAATTATGGATAGAAACAGGCTATCAGGATATTTCTATTTTTGCCAAAACCAGTACCATCATGAGTGTAATTGTGTTGGTTATTATTGGTTCTTTCTTTGTTATTAAAAGCAATTATCGTGCTTTTATTGCTACGCATTATTTAATTGTTTTTGGTATTTTCCTGGCGGTTATAGCAACTATATTTTTTCAACTTCAATTTATTTCTACCTTGGTATGGATGATTACTGCAACAACAGGATTGTATCTTGCTTATTTACCTTTCAATTGTATATATTTTGAGCGAATGCTTTCTACTTATCAATTAAAGGCCAATGTGGGTTTTGTAATGTATATAGCAGATGCATTTGGATATTTAGGAACTATATTGGTTTTAATAGTTAAAGAGTTTTTGCCTATTCATTTTAGCTGGGTAGATTTCTTTAGTTTTCTTTTTTATGGAACAGGTATGATAGGTATTCTATTAATATTGTATGCACTTACAATTCATAAAAAAATCTACGCTTCTATAAATTCTATAAAATAAAAATATGTCTAAAAGCGCAATAGTCATAGGGGCTGGTATTGTTGGATTAGCAACGGCCAGGGCATTAAGCCTAAAGGGATACAAAGTTACCGTTATAGAAAGAACAGATAAAGCAGTGGGTGCATCCATTAGAAATTTCGGAATGATTTGGCCAATAGGGCAGCCCATCGGAGAATTATACAATCGGGCTGTGCGTAGTAAAGAAATTTGGAAAGAAGCTGCACAATATGCTGGAATTAATTACAATGAGTGTGGTAGTTTGCATACAGCTTATTTTAAAGACGAATGGATAGTGCTGCAAGAATTGTATGAAATATTTAAAGCAGAAGGACGAAATGTTACCCTCTTAAACCCTTCTACAATCAGTACAAAGTATTCAGCAGTAAACCCTGTTGGTTTAATTGGGGGATTATATAGTGATGATGAAATGATTGTAGATCCAAGGGAAGCAATAGTTAAAATTCCGCAGTATTTAGCTGAAGTTTTGCATGTTCAATTTATTTGGGGCAAAGCAGTAACAAGAGTAGATACCCATAAAGTATATATTGGGAATGATTCCATGGAGGCTGATATGATTTTTATATGTAATGGAGCCGATTTTGAAACCCTCTATCCCGAGTTATTTAGTAAAATAGGTATTACAAAATGTAAGTTACAAATGATGCGCTTTAAAAGCAGCAAACCCAATTTTGATTTAGGTGTTTCATTATGCGGGGGTTTGTCTTTAATACACTATGCAAGCTTTCAAGCAGCTTCTTCATTATCCATATTAAAATCCAGATATGAAAAAGAAATGCCTGACTATATAAATAATGGTATACATGTAATGGTATCACAAAATAATGCAGGTGAATTAACAGTTGGAGACTCACATGAATACGGGTTAACGCATGATCCATTTGACCGAACACATATTAATGAGTTGATTATAAGTTACCTAAAACAATTTGTACTCACGGATGATTGGCAATTATTTCAAAGCTGGAATGGCATCTATCCCAAAATGACAAATGGCGAAAACCATCTCTTCTTAAATCCACACAATAATATTTATATACTAAATGGTTTAGGTGGTGCAGGAATGACCCTTAGTTTTGGTTTAGCAGAAGATAAAGTACAATCTTTGCTATCCTAAACAAATAAGTAAAAATCACCTCGTTTTGCTAATAGATTGATTTATAATAGGTAACAGATTTGATGAATACCATTCATCCTATTTTTTTGTATAAACTACTCATTCACTATTACCATTAATTCTTATTCACTAATTTTATAATGTATACTGTAATATTTGTAAGCGTGTGCAGAATGGTGTAAGTATTCTTTTAGGTATTAAGTAGAACTTTACTGAGTTGAACGGAATTCACCAAACCTTAGTGTATAATAAAATATGATTAATGTCATAAAACTGTCTGATGCGGAACATTTTTAGATTTACAAAAAACACAAACCTTTGCCTTGTTATTAAGTATTAACAATAAATAGTTATATATGAAAACCTCACTAACACTTTTTCTCTTTGTTTCTTTTAGCCTTCTTTTTGCTTATTGCACTAAGAATGCACAGGTTGTAGTTGCTACAACAACCAATACCAATGAACTTTTATCTTATAAAACAACTACTGCACCTACCATTGATGGTACAGCAGATGCTATATGGGATAATGCGCAAAAATTAAGTTTTGCCGCTGCAGTTCCTGATCCAGGCAATAACCTGTTTACAGGATATATTGGTGAAACATATACTGGAACCATTCAGTCTATGTATGATGGCCAAAATATTTACTTTTTGGCTGAAGTAAAGGACAATGATAAAAACCTTTTAAGACAGCCTTGGTATTTTGACCCCACTACTAAATTATGGAATAAGGAACCATCTACCAGAGCATTTGATGTAAATGGAAATTTAACCAGAGAAGGTTTTGGTGAAGATAAATTTGCCATGCTTTGGAATATTGATAATTCAACTCCAAAATTCACTACACAAACATGTTATGCATCTTGCCACGTGTTTACTCCTTATCTAAATGTAGCGGTTACGCCTTCAGTAATGGTTTCTAATGCTGCCAGCGGAAATCACTATACTAGTGGTTTGAATGAAAAAATTGATATGTGGTGGGCACACCCAAGTAGGGGATTGGCTTATGGTATTATGGATGATAACTACCAAGATTGGGCTGGTGGTCCTCAGGTAACCAGTTTGGTTGGAGGTAACGGTAATGGCCGCCATTTTGATGACTTAGTTGTTTCTGGAACTTCTACAACATGGCCATTTAGACCTACCTATACTTCTGATAATACGCAAGGAAATTCAGCAAATTCACAAAATTTAAAATTAGATGGAACTGGTGCAACAGTTGCAGTACCTAAATATATTATCCCCAATAGTACAGGAGATTTTATACTAGTTGAAGAAACAATTGCAGGAGGATCTGCTAAATTAGTTACTGGTGTTAGTTCAACAGGTGTATTAAGTTATGATGGTGGTACTATTGATCCAAATGTAGGAACTGATTATCAAAGAATAGGAAATCCTATAACAGGAGGAGTAGGACCAAAAAGAATTCCATCCTATATTTTAACCCCAGTACTTAGGGGCCGTGCGGATATTGGATTGTCTGCAAAATATACTGGTACTAGTTGGATCTATGAATTTAAACGTGCGTTAAAAACTACCGATGTATTAAAACAGGATGTTAATTTCTCTAGCCTAGATGATCAACCGTTTGGTATAGCTTATTGGAATAAATCAAACTATCAACACGGAATTCATCCTAATTTATTGTTGAAATTTCAAAAATAGGTAACTGACTGTTTTACTAATAAACAAAAGATCATGTTAAAAACAAAAACAGCAATATTATCTGGCTTGGTTACAACACTAATACTGGTATTGGCAAGTTGCTCTAAAACTACCACGATTGTGAAAAATGCTGGAAGTGGTATCACAACTACAATGAGCTTTTCAAAAGATATCATCCCCATTTTCGAAAAAAGCTGTTCGCTCAGTGGTTGTCATGCCACTGGAGCCAAGGCACCCGATTTAACCCTTGCTAATGCCTATAAAGCATTGAGTAGTGGTAATTATCTAAAAGCGGGTGACCCGGAAAACAGTGTATTATTATTGTGGATGAATGGAAAAAAATCTCCAACAATGCCACTCGGAGGAACACCAAATGCAGATAATAACGCCAAGATTTATGCATGGATTAATCAAGGTGCAAAAAACAATTAAAACTACTACAATGAAAAAATATCTCATTCATTTTCCCATCAATCAGCTTAAATTACTTATGCTGCTGGTAATTACAGTAATAAGTACTGGGAGTGAATTATTTGCACAGGATTCCGCAGCAACAACACCTGTTGTTAAAAAGCAATCCTTTGTAAAAAACACTTTTGAAGGCAATTATATCATAGATAATCAAACGGTAATGGTACCAATAAAAGGAACATTTGAGTTTGATATCAATCACCGTTTTGCAACAACCGATAAAGGATTTAAAGATCTTTTTGGCTTATTCGGTAGTGCAAATATGCGTTTGGGATTCAGTTATGTTCCTATTAAAGAATTGCAATTAGGTTTTGGTGCCAATAACTACAATATGCTAGTAGATTTTAGTGCAAAATATGCTTTATTGAAACAAACAAAGAGCAATTCTATGCCTGTATCCGTTACCTTATATGGCAATGTTGCCATGGATACCAGAGCTAAGAGTGATATTCTTCCAATCGTAAATACTTCCGATCGGTTAAGTTTTTATTCTCAAATAATGGTTGCAAGAAAAATGAGTGAAGCTTTATCTATACAAGGTGGATTTAGTCTTACCCATTTTAATAATGTAGATGGATATTTTGATGATAAGAATGTAATTCAATCTAAAATGAATAATGATCACTTGGCTTTTTCTGTAAGTGCTCGTTATAAATTCTCACCAAAAACATCTATTATATTTAATTACGATCAACCTATAACTCAGCACCCAATGAACAATCCTAATCCAAACCTGAGTTTAGGGTTAGATATGAAGTCTAGTGGTCACGATTTTCAGGTATTTTTTGGAAACTATGGTTATACACTTCCACAACATAATAATTTCTTAAATCAAAATGATTATACTAAAGGACAGTATGTAATTGGATTTAACATTTCAAGATTGTGGAACTTTTAACCTGCCGTATTTTTTAGGCTGTTTAAATAATCGTATCTTTAGAATACAATAAAATTATGAAAAAAATGAAAAAAAATTTAGTTCTATCTTTAAGTGCTTTCTTCCTAGTAGCTACTGCCTTTGCTTTTTTTCAAACAAAACCCTGGACAGTTCCCGCAAAAGAAGCTGGAGCAACCAATCCTGTAAAAAAAGATGCAGCTTCAATTGCTGCAGGTAAAACCTTGTGGGCACAGCATTGTGCGTCTTGTCATGGTAAAACAGGTAAAGGAGATGGCAATAAAGCAGCACAGTTAGAAACTACCCCTCCTGATTTTACAAAAGCAGCTTTTCAATCTCAGTCTGATGGTTCTTTGCATTTTAAAACTGCCGTAGGTCGTGGTGATATGCCTGCTTTCAAAAAGAAAATTCCTGATACAGAAGATATTTGGAGTCTAGTAAATTTTATGCGCACATTAAAGAAATAATTATTCTTTAGTTAGGCATATTTTGTAACAATTATAAGTACAGCAACATGAGTGAAGAAATTCAGCAGATTCCTGATGCAACAAAAAAACGTAGGACTGTATTAGTTGGTATTGGTATTTTATCTACTCTTTCTTTTTTAAGTTTCGGCTTATTCAAAAAGAGAAAAGATATTATTTCATGTGCACCTCCAGCAGTTAATGGAACAATGAAAATGTTAACGGAAGATGGTAGGCTTGTTGAAGTAGATATCGCCAATTTGGGTTCCTTGAAGAAAAAATTAACCGATAAGGAATTGCAAGAATGGGTAAAAAGATAATCATCAATAATTAGAGTTAATGAAAACCAACGATACAACTAGAAGAGATTTTATTGCAACAGGGCTGCTTGCTGGGCTTACCGTAGCAGGATGCTCTACCAATAAAAATCCATTTCAACCAGATGCTACTGAACAAGTTGTTCCCTCTGGCGAAAAAGTAAAACTACTCTCAGTAAATGGAGAAGTAATTGAGGTAGATAAAGCATTTCTAAAACCAGTACCTTCTTTACCAACTGTGAGTAATGAAGCAGCCAGATTAGGTATTCCGGGAAAGAAATTTGTAATGGTCATTGACCTTTCTAGGTGTAAAAATCTTAAAAAATGTCAAGCGTCTTGTAATCACATGCACCAAATTCATCCAGGGCAAAACTGGATTAAAGTGCATCCAATGCAAGAGGCAGAAAATACAGCCCCTTATTGGCAACCCACTACTTGTATGCATTGTGATGAACCTCCTTGTGTAAAAGTTTGTCCGGTAGATGCCACATTCAAAAGACAAGACGGAATAGTTTTAATAGATAGTGATCGTTGTATTGGCTGTAGATTTTGTATGGCTGCATGTCCTTACTCTACAAGGGTATTTAATTGGGAAGAATTAGATTTACCCAAAGCAGTTGCAGAACTACCCTACTCTTGTGAAACTAGTGTTCCACAAAAAGTAGGAACCGTAGGTAAATGTGATTTCTGTCCTGATATGGTAAGACAAGGGGAACTTCCACATTGTGTTTCTGCCTGCCCTAATGGAGTATTCTTATTTGGAGATGTGAATGAAGATTCTGTTACCAATGGTGCTGAAACTTTTCGTTTTAGTGAATTGGTAAAAGATAAAGCAGGATATAGGTTGATGGAAGACCTTGGTACAAAACCAAGTGTATATTATTTACCTCCTGTGAATAGAAATTTCCCTTTTGAAAAAGAAGAAGAAGGCGAAGAAGCAGCACATACAAAAAGTTAATCTAAATCATCTATCGTGGAAATTAGCGCAAAACAAAAGATTACCGAAGACCTTTTGCCACAAAAATTTGGCAAGCCAGGCATGATATGGGTTGGGGTATTATTAGCCTTATGTACGTTGGGATTAGTTGCTTATATCAGGCAATTATCAAAAGGCTTAGTGGTTACTGGAATGAGAGACTATGTTTCTTGGGGTATTTATATATCTAACTTTGTATTTTTTGTGGCTATTAGTTTAGTAGGATCATTAATTACAGCCGTATTAAGGTTAAGTGATGTGCATTGGAGTACACCACTAACTCGTATCGCTGAAATTATTGCCGTTTCTGCTATTACATTTGCTTCATTAATTATTATTGTGGATATGGGACGTCCTGAAAGGTTTTACAACCTATTCTTACACGGGCGTTTGCAATCTCCCATTATTTGGGATGTAATTGTAATTACCACTTACTTTTTTGTAAGTATCTTATTGTTATATATACCATTGATGCCCGATTTGGCCATCATGATAAAATTCAAAGATAAAACCAGTAAAGGCCTACATAAGGTATATAGCTACTTAGGTTCATTCTGGAAAAATAATCCCGCGCAAATCTCTATTAGCTCCAAGGCCATTAATATACTTTCTGTAACTATTATTCCTGTAGCTTTTGCCATACATACCGTTACTTCTTGGTTATTTGCTACTACTTATCGCCCAGGTTGGGACAGTACTAATTTTGGTGCTTATTTTATTTCTGGTGCATTTTTAGTGGGTGCAGGCGGTGTGATTGTTGCTATGTATATTTTTAGAAAAGCTTATAAATTAGAGAAATACATTACCGAAAGTCATTTTGATAGAATGGGTAAAGTATTGGTGTTACTCGCTTTGCTGTACTTATATTTTAATGTAAATGAATTTTTGGTTCCAGCATTTAAAATGAAAAAATCGGAGGAAGAGCATTTACTCGGATTATTCACTGGAGAATTTGCCCCCGTATTTTGGTTTGCTATTACCACAGCCATGATTATTCCCATTCTTATTTTGATATTTAAAAAAGGAAGAAAACCTTTACCAGCATTTATTGCCGGAATATTAGTGGTCATTGGATCTTGGTTTAAAAGATATTTAATTGTAACGCCTACTTTATTACATCCATTTTTGCCAATGGATAATGTACCAGAAGCATACAAGCATTATTACCCAACATGGGAAGAATGGGCAATTGCCATTGGATCATTAGCAGGTGCCATGTTAATCATCACCATCTTTGCGAGGATATTTCCTATTATCCCTATTCAAGAAACGTTAGATGAAACGGAAGAACTTGAACATCATCAGCAAACAATTGCAACACCTCAATAAATATACCTACATGAGAAAGCACCCATATATTGCCTTTGTTGTTATTTTCTTTAGCTTACTTGGAGGTCAATTATTTGCGCAAGCAGAAAAAAATGAATTGTCTGTAAGCTTGGCTTATTATAATAGTAATAATCAAATGCACTATTTAAAAGCACAAGCAAGAAGCAAGATTAATGGAAAGTTGCAAATGATTCCTGGAATTGAATTGGCTTTTTATATTACCGATGAAACAGCCCCCAATTTATTAGGTAAATCTATTACCAATGCAAAGGGGGTGGCAGTATTACCAATCCCTGCAAGTGCAAAAGACGAATGGAATAAATCGGCTGCTCAACATTTTAGCGCTGTTTCAGTTGCCAATAAACAATTTGAAACTACTAGTGCTACAGTTGATATTGTAAAAGCAAAAATTCAAATTGATACACTTACAGATAGAAATATTGTAGCTACTTTATTTGAATTAAAAGATAGTATTTGGGCTCCTGTTAAAGAAGTAGATCTTAAAGTTGCCATTAAAAGACAAGGTGGAGATTTAAATGTGAATGAAACACCTACTTATACAACAGATTCTTTAGGCATGGTAACTGCAGAATTTAAAAGAGAAAACTTACCTGGAGATTCAAAAGGAAATTTAATACTAGTTGCCAAACTAGATGAAAGTGAAGTGTATGGAAATCTCACTGCAGAAAAAATAGTTCCTTGGGGAATTATAGAAAATCATCCTTCCGTTTTTGATCATCGTACCTTATTTGCCAGACGAGGATATTCTCCATTATGGCTAGAGATGTTAGCTTATTCAATAGTTGTAATTGTTTGGGTAGTATTATTCTATTTAGTGTTACAAATAAGAAAGATTAAACAATTAGGCGCATAAAAATATTGCCATATCAGGTGGCCCATATGAAAATCTAAGACTTCAGCAATGAGGTCTTTTTTTTTGTAGCATTAATAGTATGCTGTTCATTTTAGTGAACTAGAATTAGATGATACGGTATTATCCAAATTACTTCTACCTATATTTACTAGATATCCAAAAATAGCAGCAGTAAAGAACATAATTAAACTATAGATAACTGGGGGTATACTCATTACACTATTCCCAATTACACTAAGTGCAATATAAATGGCTAATGTACCATTATGAATTCCAATTTCCATACCAATAGCAATTGATTGTTTCTTTCCCAAATTCAATAATCTAGGAGCATAATAACCCACACTCATACTGATAATATTTAATGCAAGGGCTGCCAACCCTACCTGTTGAAAATCTTCACCAATATGTTTTCTTTCTTTTAAAACTGTTAATATAATTATGAGAACTAAAAAAATAGCGGAAGCAATTTTCACTGGTTTTTCTAAACGTGCTGCAAGGTAACTGGCTCTAGCACGTAACAACATACCAATTGAAACGGGTAAAATGACCATGAAGCAAACTTCAATTATTTTTTTTAATTGCATGGGTACTTGCTGATTTGTTTGAAGAAAATCTGCAATGGCAAAGTTTACAATTAATGGGATGGTAAAAAGGGATACTATGCTATTAATTGCAGTAAGGGTAACATTCAGTGCAACATCTCCTTTAGCAATATGGCTATACAAATTGGCAGTTGGTCCTCCTGGTGCTGCTGACAATAGCATTAAGCCTACTGCTAATTCGGGGGAGAGACCAAAACTTTTAGCTATAAAATAGCAAATTGTAGGCAATAAAATCATTTGACAGATTAATCCAATTACAATCGCTTTTGGATATACTACAACACGTTTAAAATCGTCTATAGATAAAGAAAGTCCTAAGCCCATCATAATAATGGCTAATGCGAGGGGCAGTAAAACAACTGAGAGAAAACTTGCTTCCATGTTTTAATTTTTATATTGATTAATTGGTTTTATAATGTTGATGGGTCTACTGTTACATATTTAATTGATTCTCCTTTATTTTCTATTTGATAAGAATAAGTTATGTGAAGTAATCCGTCATTTGTTTGAATCAATGCAGGATAGGAGAAACTTCCTTTGCCAGTTGGTTCATTCTCTAGTAAAGATTTTTTATTCCAAGTTTTTCCTTCATTCTTAGATAAATAAAGGCAAAGTCTGTAACGGCCTTCATCAACATCATTACCAATAAATGCCCAGTCACCATTTTTAAGCGTTAATAGTTCTATACTACTACCAGAATTTGGGATAGTGGTTTTTACAGCAGCAGACCAACTTTCTCCTTTATCGGATGATTCACTGGCTTGAACTAGGTTAGGTGCATCACCATTGTTTCTCATGTAAGCGGTAATATGCCCATTTTTATTTTTTACCAACGCAGGTTGAACTCCACCTCTACTAACAATAGGTAAACTAGGATGCCAAGTATCACCATCATTTTCAGAGATAGCTATTAAAGAAAAATTTAAACCATCAGAATATAATGGTAATAATATTCTGGCACTATCTAACAATAAAGGTTTAATTCTTGTCATCCAGCCGATACTTCTTTTTCTAATGTCTTTACTAGCCTCAATGATCATATTATCGTAGCTAGGTGCATATTCGCTCCATCCCAATTCCTGAATCGGTAATTTTTTAAATTGCTTGGCTGTTTCTGTGGCAAAACGATCATCTGGTTTAAGTAAAATATTATCCTGCCAATTCCATAGGGGTGCACCATCAGTAGTGAAGTTTGTAGATGTTTTGTATCGTAAAATAGCGTATTCCCAACGGTTTGCTTGAATAGCAACCCATACTAAAAATAATTTGCCTTGATTATTTAGGAAAAGTGTTGGGTTACAATCTGGTAAATCGGGAGTATCAGCCATTAGGAAGGGCTTTGACCAAATTTTGCTACCAATTTTTAGTCTGGCTCCCATAATAGTTACATCATCAGCAGTTCTTTCGCCAGATCCATAAAACCAAGCAGTAAGTAAATCTCCATTTGGTAAACTTACAATAGTACTTCCATGAACATGTTTTGGCTGAAGTGGAAATAGTAAAGTGGCCGAAACGGTTGGGGTTTTTGGTAAGTTCACCTGCGCAGAAAGCCTAAATGTAAAAGAAAAAAATAGCAGGAAGCAATATAAAAACTGAGCAAACATTTTACATATTTATAAAAAGGTATACTTTTTTTTAGATTAGAAATGGAAGATTTATCTTTTTTATTTTTTTAAAAAATAATTTTATTCTTTGTACTCCGAGCATTCATCTTGATTGTATTACTCTTAAAGAGAGGTTATTTATAATCTTTTTCGAAGATTCTACTAGTTTCTAATTAATTGATTTAGACATTAGCTGAATTATTTTAACAAAAAAATTATGATAGATAAAAATAAATATAATGAGTTATTAAAAAAATATCTTGATGGTGATATAAAACATCAGGAACAAGATGAATTATTTAAAATGATTGCTAATGAAAAGAATAATGAATTGTTGGCAGAAAGTATAGATAAAGATTTAGAAACAAATGAAATAGATACTGTAAGTATATCTTCTGATGTTTCCGAAGATATATTGGTTAAAATTTTAGCATCAGAAAAGAATACGCATCAATTATTTATACCATCTAAAAGAATTTATTTAATTAAGCAGCTTTCCATTGCAGCCATTTTTTTAGTGATTGTATTTGGTGCATTTACTTTGTATAATAGTAGGCTTAGCAAAACTTTTCAGTCAAATTTTGAAGCATCTAAACCTCAAAATAATCTAGTAAAAACAAATACAAATAATTTTCCATTAGAAATGGTAATGGAAGACGGAAGCACCGTAAAATTAGCGCCTAAATCTTCTTTAAGTTACCCATTAAAATTTAGCAATACTAAGCGTGAAGTTTACTTAACCGGGGAAGCTTTTTTTGTAATTACAAAAAATCCTGAGAAGCCTTTTTTTGTATACTATAATAATATTGTAACAAAAGTTTTAGGTACTTCTTTTACTATTAAAACAAATAATAGAACAAATAATGTGGAGGTATCGGTTAAAACTGGTAAAGTGCAAGTATTTGAAAATAAATATATAGCAAAGGATAGAATGGTGCGTGAAGATTTTAAAAGTGTTATTGTAATACCCAATCAAAAGGCAATGTACAATCCCCTTCAGCGAATTTTTGAAACAACCATTGCAGATTCTATACATCCATTGATTTATAAATTAGATGGTGATGGTTCTTTCAATAAGAGTAAAATAAATGCAACTTTTATTTATGCACAAGCAACGAGCTTAAAATCTATTTTTTTGCAATTAGAGAAAGTTTATGGAATAGAATTAGTTGTTGAAAATGAAAACATTTATAACTGTGTATTTACTGGAGATGTGTCTAAGCAAGAAATGCTTGATAAACTACATATTATCTGTTTAACAATTGGTGCTACTTATGAAGTTAATGGAACAAAAATTCTGATCACAGGAAAAGGATGTAACTAAAATAAATATAGTTCACAAATAAAATAAATAGTATGACCTAATTCAAAAATTTAAAAAGCCGACAATGGTGGAACATTATCGGCTTAACGAAAACCTTTCGGAATGCTGATTTTGCCCGTAAATGACTATTAAACGAACAAAACTTTTCAAATTTATGAAAAAAAAGCAAAGTATTGCTGCCTCAATCTCAATTGTCATGAAGTTTACGATTGCCCAATTTTTAATTTCTATCGTATGTTCTTCAATGCTTCTTGCCAATGATGTAGAAGCTCAATCGGTTTTAGAAAAATCGATTACCCTCAAACTCAATAAAGTTGAGTTATACAAGGTTTTTCAACTTATTGAAAAACAAACTAACACCAAATTTAATTACAGCCCCAATACAATAAATATATATAACGCTGTAACTTACAAAGCATCTAACATTAAGTTAAAATTTTTATTAGATGATATTCTTGTTCCCATTTATATTGGGTATAAAGAATTAGATGGTCAAATTGTACTTTTTTCTACAAAAGCAACAAATTATAATCAGGAACACGTAAGTAAATTGGAATCTATTGCTACATCTGCAGTTATTGATACAACTATTACTGGTGTAGTTACTGATGAAACGGGAAAAGTATTAGAAGGGGTTTCGGTTAAAGTAAATGAGAGTGGTTCACTTTTTGTAACTAGTGGGAAGGGATTGTATAGTTTGCCAGTTCCAAATTTAAAATCAACACTCGAATTTAGCTATGTTGGCTTTACAACTCAACAAGTAAAATTGAATGGTTCTCGTACAATTAATGTTGTATTAAAACCAGAATCTGGTGCCTTAAATGAAGTAGTTGTTACTGCTTTAGGTATCTCAAGAAAAAAACGTTCTTTGGGGTATGCTGTTGCGGATATAAAAGGAACTGAACTTACCAATGGAGGAAGCTCTAATTTAGTAAGATCACTTGACGGTAAAATGAGTGGAGTGAATTTCACCCAAGCAAGTACAGATCCTGCAGGATCTGTTTTCATTACCATTCGTGGAGCAACTAGTTTAAGCCTTCCCAACTCTACTGCAAATAGTCAACCATTATATATTATTGATGGAATTCCATTGGGAACTGCCAGTATTACTAATAAAAATGGGGTAGATTTTGGAAACCTACTTTCTCAATTAAATCCAGAAGATATAGAAAGTGTTTCTGTGTTGAAAGGAGCAAGTGCGGGTGCTTTATATGGTTCTCAAGCAGGAAATGGAGTAATCATGATCACAACAAAATCTGGTAAAAACGCAAAGAGTGGTCTTGGTGTATCTTTTAATACTTCCATGGTGGTAGATCATCCATTCAATTTCTTCGACACACAAATGGATTATGGTGTAGGTATTAGAAGTTCTGTTTATGTGCCAGGTGGAGGGTATGATTGGGGCCCAAGATTAGATGGTTCTTTTAATGTTACCAGATGGAATACACTTAAACAAGCCAATGAATCAGTTCCTTTTTTATCGGCTCATGAAAATAGATTACAGCAGTTTATGCGTAATGGGTCTACTAATAATTATAATGTAAGTGTAACAGGTAATACAGATAAAGGCTCATTTAGATTTTCAGTTGGCAAAATGTCTAATATTGGCGTAATGCCCAATAATGCTACCGATCGAATGACTGTAAATTTAAATGCAAGTTATCAAGTTTCAAAGAAAGTAAAACTTTCTGTTAATAGTAATTATGTTGCTCAGTATTCTCCTAATAAATCTGCATCAAATAATGATGCAGTTGAATTATTAACTTTTGCATTTTTAGCGCATTTTCAGCCAGTGAGAGAAATGCAAAATATATGGCTAACAGGATTTGAAGGAGTTAAACAGAATGCTCCAGCGTATAAATCAAATGGAGACCCTTATGCCGATAATCCGTATATGTTTACAAATGCAGAAATTAATACATATCGTAAAGATAATTTCTTTGGTAAAGCCGAATTAGAATGGACATTATCAAATCCACTAAAGTTATTGGTAAGATCTGGGATGGATTATAATGGTGATAATTATGAATATAAATTATCAAAAGGATTTACCGATATAGCAAAAAAGGATGGACGATATACCATACAAACCCAAAGTACTTTTTCTGTGAATTCGGATATTATGTTGGTATGGAATAAAGATTTTAAGAAAATTTCTACTAGCGCTACTGCGGGATATAACTATGTATACGGAAATTCATATATATCCAGTGCCAATGCAGATAAACTAGTAAGAGCAAATGATTTTAGTTTGAGTAATGCTGTTGCTGGTACTTTAACAGCAAGTAATTCTTGGGGTACAGGCAAAACACAAAGTGGTTATCTTACAACACAGTTAGGATATGATAATAAAGTTTTTCTTGATTTGTCTGGCAGGTATGACCAAAGTGGTATTTTAGAAGAGGATAAAAATCATCATTTTTATCCTTCTGCGGCGGTAAGCTGGATAGCCTCTGAAACTGTAAAACTGCCCAAATTTATTAATTTATTTAAACTTAGAGGTGGGGTAGCTCAAGTAGGTCATGGTATTGGTAAACCAAGAAGTAACAATACATTTAGCTTTAATCCAGTAGATTATGGTGCTGTAAAAATATTGAATATTGGTGGACAATTAGTAGACCCAAATATCCAATCTGAAATCACCAATTCCTATGAAGGAGGATTTGATTTAGTATTAGCTGATAAAAGAGTTTCGCTAGATTTTACTGTGTTTAAAAAAATTCATGAAAATCAACAAGATTTTATTCCAACATCTTTGGGTACTGGTTACGGTGGTATGTTAACCAATGTAGGAACAGTTGAAGCAAAGGGTTTAGAGGTAGGATTAACTCTTGTACCAGTTAAAACTAAAAATTGGAATTGGACACTTTCTGCATTTTATACCAAAACAGATGCGCATATAACCAAATTATCTAAAACCTATGTTCCCAATGGATATACATTTTATGGTAATGGACCCAATGTAAATTTAAGAATGGCAGAGGGAGACAGAATTGGTACACTTTGGGAAAATAATGTATTTCAAAGAATGCCATCCACCAGTAAGTATGCAGGTATGTTGGTATTGGATAATACAGGGAATTGGAAATATTCAACTCTTGAAAAAGATAGAAAATCTATTGGAAATTATAACCCCGATTTTATTCTTGGTTTAAATTCATCTGTACGTTACAAGGCGTTTAAATTGTCTATTGTTGCTAGTTTTCGTGTAGGAGGTCAATATGTTTCTAATGTTACCAGAAGATCTACAACTAATGGACATTCCTTGTTAACCATTGGCGATTTGGTTAATGGTCCAAATGATTATACAGTTGGAGGCAGGGATGCTAATTCTGGCGGATTAAGATGGCCTGCTTGGCAAAAAATGAAGTACCCTTATATGATGGCATTGGTGTACAACTATGCTAATTATGGAGCCTATGCGCAAGATGCTTCTTACTTTAAAGGTGTTTGGTTAAAACCAGGAGGCGATCCAAATAATGACAAAGATTATATTGTAAACGGAGAAGATTCTTTAGCTACATTTTATGCATTACCCGGATTAATTCTTGGTAATCAATATTGGAGTTTCCCTCAAACACTTATACGAGATGCTACTAACCTCAAAGTGAAAGAAATAGTTTTTGAATATGCTATTCCTTCTAAATTTTTAGAACGATATAAAATTCAAAACTTTACTATTGGTTTTGTAGCAAGAAATATTTTTCAATGGAATAAGAGTGGAGAGCAAGGAGATCCTGAAGCAGCCTTTGAGGGTATTGGGGTTAATCAGGGAATTATAGGCAAAGCATTGCCATCCATTGCTTCTTATGGATTTAAATTGGGTGTAACCTTTTAAATTAAATTTAATCTTTAGCTACATGAAAAAGTTCTTAATCATACTTATAGCTCAATTTTGTATTTTATCTGCTTGTCAAAAATCCTCTTTTAGAGGAGATGAACTTTTAGCAAAGCGTGATGCGCTAGAATCGGCAGAACCTAATCTGCTACTGTCTTCTGTGATACAGAAGTCTGCTTATTTATATCAAAATAAAGGTGGAATGGGAGCCGTTAATTTAGCAGTTGCTGTTCAATATATGGAAGGAAATAGAAATAGCGATGATAATACCTATCTTGGATTTAGATTCCCAAAATCTGACTTATATGAATATACTGGCGTTATTAAATTAATTAATGCCTCTGTATCTGTTGTAAACAAAAAAGGATTAAAAACACATGAAGGAGTGTTTAGAATATTTCAATCCTTGCTTTGGTCTACAGTAACAGATCTTTATGGGGATATATATTATACAGAAGGTCTTAGAGGACAAGATGGTATTTTATTCCCCAAATTTGATGAACAGAAAGATATATATCCAGCATTAATTAATAATTTAAAAGATGCTGCACAATTATTGGCAGATGGAAAAGAGTCTCTTGATAAAACATACGATGTGATGTATGCAGGCGATAAAACAAAATGGATAAAATTAGCTAATTCATTGCGTTTGCGTTTGTTAATGAGGGAAAGTAATAAAGTACAAAACGCAGCAGAAATACAAGCTGTTTCAGTATTACCTTTATTAAGTGATATTACTGATAATGCAGCCATACCTTATATAGATGGTGATAGATCAATGGCTTCTCCAATGGGAAAAACCAATCTTGATCCCGCAGGAAATTTTTTAATTTTTAGACCATGCAAAACGCTCATTGATACCTTAAAAGCATTAAATGATGAACGATTAAAAGTTTGGGTTGCACCAGTAGAAAAACCTTGGGCTGCTTCACAAGACTCAATAGCCATTAATGCTGGTAAAAGAACTTTAGTGCAAAAGGGGTATTCGTACGATTATCAATGGGAATTTATTGATAGAAATAATGTAAAAATAAAAGCAATTCTTCCAGCCATAGCAGATTCAATGACAATTTATACAGGCTATCCTGCCGGTATTTCTGTACAGGTTTTAAATGCAAATGGAAGCTATGATTTTGCAGATACAAGAGGTAATTATAAAGTATCTAAGTTTTCAAAATTATTTAATGAGAACGCGAATCCACTGTTGAAAGCAACCGTGATGCAAGCAGACGAAGTACAATTCTTATTAGCAGAAGCTGCTGCAAAAGGATGGATTACTGGTAATGCAGAAGATTTTTATAAAAAAGGGGTAGAGCTTTCATTAAAAAGATGGGGAGAACCATTACCTGCTAATTATTTTATAAATCCATTTGCTGTATTTCCTGCAGGGAAATCCCAGCAATTAGCTATTATAGGTTTACAAAAATGGATAGGATTATTTATGATGGGTGTTGAATCTTATGTAGATTATAGAAGAACGAGAGTTCCTTATCTTGAAAATAATGGTGCATTAGTTAGCTCTATTAATCCTTTTCCTCTTCGATATAGATATCCAGAATCTGAGTTTAAAAATAATGCAGGTAATTATCAAATAGCCATTGGTAAATTAGATAAAGGAGACAATGAGTTATCTAAAATGTGGTTAGTGCAATAATATTTTTAATTGTTAAATATTTATAATGAATAGATTCTTACATAAGGTCTTTGTATTTTCTTTGAGCTTACTTTTAGCAACAACTGCAGTACAGTCTCAAAAACATATTAATCCGTCTAATGCTTTAGAAAAATATATTCATAATGGAGATAAAACATATAAATGGGAAGTTAAAGAAACCTATATGGTTGGAGATGTTTCTGTGTATGCGCTATTGTTAACTTCACAAAACTGGCGAGGATATATTTGGACGCATCAATTAACTGTATTGGTTCCTAAAGAAAATAAATATGATGGTGCATTACTTTTCATTACTGGTGGTAGCATAAACAAAGAGGGTAAACCTAACTGGAGTGGCCAAGGTGATGGATTAACGGAAAGCTTTTGTGCTGTTGCAAAACAAAATAGTGCAATTGTTGCCGTGTTAAAACAAACACCTAATCAACCTCTTTATGATACTTTAACAGAAGATGCTTTAATTAGTTACACGTTGCATAATTATAAAAAGGATGGTGACTATACTTGGCCTTTACTTTTCCCAATGGTAAAAAGTGCAAAACGAGCAATGGACGCAGTTCAAGAAATGGCTAAACAAAAATTGAGTCATACAATAAAGCGGTTTGTTGTTTCTGGTGCATCTAAACGTGGTTGGACAACTTGGTTAATTGGTGCAAACGATAAAAGAGTAGTAGCAATTGCTCCTCTAGTAATAGACATGTTAAATATGCCAGTTAGTATGAATTATCAAGTGCAAGTTTGGAAGGATTATAGTATTCAAATTGAGGATTATGTAAAGTTAGGTATTGTACAAGATTTAGGATCTGGGAAATCATCTGATATAACAACCATGATTGATCCATATTCTTATCGGAAAAAACTTACAATTCCTAAAATGATTGTGATGGGTACGAATGATGAATATTGGCCCATTGATAATATTAAGAATTACTATGATAGTTTGCCAGGACAGAACCTAATCCATTATATACCCAATGTAGGACATAGTATGGGAGATAAAAAGGAAGCTATGTCTACAATAAGTTCTTTTTTTGGATTGACGCTTCAAAAATTACCTTATCCAATATGTAATTGGACAACTTCAGAATCTAGTAAAGGTGTTCAAGTTGCTATTAAAGCAACGGCAGATAAATTAGTTGATGTAATTATTTGGACGGCTAATTCAACTGATCTAGATTTTAGAAATGACAATTGGGAATCGAAAAGCTTAAAAATAAAAAATACGAATGAAGTTATTGCATTGGAAGATTTTCCAAGTATTGGTTACCGTGCATTTTATGTGAATGTAAAATATAAAGATGCCAATGGTGGGGAATATATGGAGAGTACTCGTGTATTTATGACAGACACAAAAAAAATTCTCTAGATTAAATAGTTATAATGCATTTCAACAAAATATATTGTCTTGTTATTTTTCTATGTCTTATACAATTGAAAGTATATTCTCAAGAAAAGCAAGCTAATAATAAAGAAATAGCCAATGGGTATACTGAAATTAAACATCCATTATATAGAGCGGTATTGAATATGCCTTATAGCGAAGATGATACAGAAAATATCATGGACGCTTTTATTCCTAATGAATATAATAAGGCAAAAGTGATTGTGTATTTACATGGTAGTGGTTGGACAGGCGGAGACAAAAATGAATTTCCTATTTTATTAATTGATGAATTAGTAGGAAGGCAAAAATATATTGTCATTTCTGCTAATTACCGTTTGATAAGAGATGGTAAGAACCGATTTCCAGCACAAATGGTAGACATTGGCAAACTATTTGCATTTTTAACTAAACATTCAGAACAATATAACTACAAAAAAAATGAGTTTGCTTTGATGGGGGGCAGTGCTGGGGCTCATTTAGCTATGCTGTATGCTTATGGTTATGATACTGCTAAGCAAGTTAAAACGGTGATAGATTTTTGGGGACCTACAGATTTTACTGATAAAGAAGTTAGGGTTAATAATAAAGAAGCCGATGCTAAAGTGATTAATTTGCTAGGAGTAGCTGATCCCCAAGCCCAAATTTGTTTTGATGCAAGTCCATATTATCGTGTAACCAAGGAAACAGGAGTGCCAACCTTATTATTTCATGGAGGACAGGATCCATTGGTACATGTAAGTCAGGCAGATAAAATGTATAAAAAACTAATTTCACTGGGTATTAAAGCACAGTATGAATATTATCCTAATGAAAAACATGGGATGCGCGGAGCTGCAAGCATAGATGTATTTAAAAAAACCTTGATTTGGTTAAATCAATATTTTCCTGCTTTTAAATAAAATAATTATGCGATTACTTCAATCTATTTTAACTACTTTCTTTTTGTTTGCTGTATTGTTAGTTGCTGCACAACAGCCAACTGCACCAGTTCCTGTTTCAAAAAATGGGTTCGTGGTAATTGCACATAGAGGAAGTCATTTGGTAAAGCCCGAAAACTCAATTGCAGCTTTTGAAACAGCCATTCAAGAGGGGGCCGATTATGTTGAAATGGATTTGCGTACCACAAAAGATGGGTTTTTAATTTTATGCCATAATGAAACTGTGGATAAAACAACCAATGGAAAAGGTAAGGTACAAGAACTTACCTTGGAAGAAATTAATAAGTTAACCTTGGTAAGTAAGGATGGGAAAACCTATCGTATTCCAACATTTAGTGAGGCGTTGAAAGTATGTAAAAATCGGATTAATATTTATCTTGATTTCAAAGAAGCAGATGTTGCAAAAGTATATCAAGAAATTATAGAAGCTAAGATGGAAAAGCAAATACTGGTATACCTTAATAAGGTAGAACAATATATTGCTTGGAGGAAAGTTGCACCTGCTATGCCTTTAGGTGCAAGTTTACCAGAATCAATGAACACCAAGGAAGACCTTGCCGCATTGCTAGATAAAATGCAATTAGAAGTACTAGATAATGTAAAGGACACTGCAATATTGGCCTTTGCAAATGCACATGGCATACAAGTATGGTTAGATGTACAAAGCCCAGATGAAAATCCGGTAAAATGGAGCGAAGCAATGCAAAAAGGAATTCAAGGTGCTCAAACCGATCACCCTGCAGCATTCGTTACCTATTTAGAAAAAAATAAACTTAGAAATGGTTCAACAGTTGCCAAAGTAAATTATCCAGCAAAGGCTGTGGTTAATTATAGAAAATTAGCAGATGTTCCATATAGTTATGCCAGTGCTGAAAATAAAATGGATGTATATTTCCCAAATGTGTACGATAGTGCTAAAGTTATTTTATATATACATGGGGGATCATGGACTTCCGGCGATAAAAGTGAGTTTCCTTCTAGTTTAGTGGAAGATTTAGTTGGGAAACGAAAATATATAGTAGTAGCAATGAATTATCGTTTAATCAAAGACGGTAAAAATAGATTTCCTTCTCAAATGGAAGATGTAACAAGTGCTATGAAATTTTTAACTAGCGCAGCTAAGAAGTTTCATTTTAATGGGAATGAGTTTGCATTAATGGGCGGAAGTGCTGGAGCCTATATGGCCATGTTATATGCTTATGGTTATGATATGAATAAACAAGTTAAAACGGTAGTTGATCTTTGGGGTCCAACAGATTTAACGGACCAATCTGTAAGAAAGCCCAATTCAGATGCTGATCGAATTTCTGCAAATTTATTAGGAGATTCAGATGCAAATGCAAAAAT
The DNA here is from genome assembly GCA_036170555.1 of Sediminibacterium sp. GTDB lineage: Bacteria > Bacteroidota > Bacteroidia > Chitinophagales > Chitinophagaceae > Sediminibacterium. The sequence continues at coordinate 29,165 of JAVHPL010000126.1, forward strand.
TAGTTTTGAAGCTAGCCCTTATTATAGAGTAACAAAAGAAACAGCAGTACCCACTATACTTTTTCATGGAGCACTAGATCCTTTGGTACCTGTAAATCAAGCCGAGAAAATGTACAAAAAATTAGTTTCGTTTAATGTGCCTGCCAAATACGAAGTGTATCCAAATGAAAAGCATGGTTTTAGCGGTGCTGTACGAGCAGATCTGTTTGGTAAAATGGTATCTTGGTTAGAAGCATATTTTCCAGCAAAATAAATGAACAGCTAGTTGCTCGTAAATTTCTTCATCACTATTTCTTTAAAAATTTGTAAATGAAACTCATTTATTACTTATTCATTTATTTCATAAGCATGGGCAATTGGGTAAACGCAGCAGAGCCCGATAAACCATTTAAACAAGCAAAATCGGTAAAATATAGTAATCCATCATCATTGAAAGGGGCTGCTTTTAAAAAACTGGTCATTGATTTTAATGATATAGTATATGTGCTATCCGATAAAGGACTTTTTAGAGTTCAAGATCAATCTTTAGTTAAAGATATTCGCTATACGCCATTAGCAAAAAAAAATCCCATTGACATTACTGCGCAAGATGTGCTAGGAAATTTATATTATTTATTCGAAGACAAGGTACTTACCAATGCATACGCAGGTATACCGTATACTCAATTACCTAAAAATAAATATACCCAATTAGCCGTAACAGAAAACGGATCTATTTTAGTAGCTGGGGCAACTTCTTTAGGCTTGATAGAAAATAGAATACTTAAAACTATTGAGGCTCCGCCGCATGAGCAGATCAGAAGTTTGTATGCACATCAAGGGAAATTTTATGTGCTAGGAGAAAATACCATTTATACAATCAATGGAACTAAATTAAAACCATTCTATCATAGTGATGGTATTAAAACAATTACATTTTATAAAAATGATATTTTTATAGGAACAGAATATGGGTATTACGGAATACATGCTGTAACTGGAAATAAAACTATCAGCTTACAAACAAAAGTGCCAGTACCCAATATCAATTGTTTACTAAATGTCAGTGGAACCTTATGGGCAGGAACAAATGTTGGTGCGTTTAGTACAGAAGTAAAAAGCGGCTATCGTTATTATGCATCTAAAAGATGGCTTGATAATGATACCTTAGTAGCACTTGCTGCGGATAGTAAAATGAATATGTATTGTTTGAGTACAACTGGATTAAATCAAATAGAATTTATTGATCAAACCTTAGCAAAAAAAGCTATTTATTTTCAAGATAAAATAAGACAAAGACATATTCGGTATGGGCTTATTTCGGAAGTATTTTTTTCTAAACCAGGAGATCTTTCTCTTGCAGAAATGAAAGATACAGACAATGATGGATTGTGGAGTTCATTTTATTTAGGAAGTCAAGCATTTCGTTTTGCAGTAACTAAAGAAAAAATGGCTAAACGGAATGCATGGGAAACATTTGAGGCGTTTGAACGATTGCTTTCTATTAATTCATTAAAAGGGTTTCCTTCAAGAACATTTGAGCGAATAGAATATAGAAACTCAGATCCAGCAGCTTGGAGAAAATCACAAGACCCTGAATGGGAATGGAAAGGCACAACCAGTAGTGATGAATTTGTAGGACATATTTTTGCAGCAGCAGTTATGAATCAATTTGTTGCAAAAACAGCCAGTGAAAAAAAACGGGTTGCAGATTTTATTGATAAAATACTAACACATATAATTGAAAATAATTATTGTTTTATTGATGCGGATGGTAAACCAACACTTTGGGGAAGATGGAATCCAGAATATATTAATTGGTATCCTGAAACAATTGGCGATAGAAAATTAGGAAGTATTACTATTATTGCAGGTTTACAATTAGGATATGCATTAACAGGGAAAGATATATATAAAACAGAGGCATTTAGATTGATGAACCAACATAACTATTTAAAAAATATATTAATAGACTGTAATAAAATTAGTATAACTCCCGGGTATGTTCATTTTGGTGCTACAATGGGAGACGGATGGAATCATTCAGATGATGAAATGGCATTTCTATCTTATTGGGTTTTGTATCACTATGCTTTTAATGATACTTTGAAAAATCAATTTGCTAAGGCAATTAAAAATCATTGGAGAATAGAACTACCCGAGCGGGATGCTTTATGGAATTTAATTACAAAAGGCACAGCAGGTGAATACGATAAAGAATCAACCTTTTGGTATTTGCATGAATTTCCGATTGATTTAATTAGTTGGACTGTAAAAAATTCACATCGCAAAGACTTAGTTTTTTTGCCCGAAAATCTTCGAAAACAAACTACTACCATACAAATTCCATTAGGTGAACAACCAATACATAGGCATAATACCAATCCTTTTGATTTAGATGGTGGGGATGGAGGAACTTCTGAATTAGCAGGTGATGAATTTTTGTTACCATATTGGATGGCACGCTATTTGAAAATAATTCAATAGGCATAAAATAATATCCATATTTGATTTCATTTTGAAAATTGTTCTATTTTATGCAGAAATTGGTTTATATTTTTATATTATAAATATATGTGATAGGATAAAATAGCCGATCTTAAAAACTTTGAATTTTAATGATGTTGTTTCAATATTTTTAATGGACTTTATTTACTCAATTTTAAAATAATAGTTACATAACATTCGCAATTAATTATTATATTCAATAGTAATTACTTTTATTTATGCAAATGGAGAAAAAGCAGGAGGAATCTAAATTGATGACTCAGCTCGCTAATGATTGCGAGACTGCTTTTAAAGTAATATACAATAGATACAAAAATAGAATTTATTCCATATCTATTCGATATCTGAAAAATCCAGTGTTAGCTCAGGAAGTAGTTCAAGATGTTTTTTTGAAATTGTGGTTAGAAAGAAAAAACATGAAAACAGATTTGCCAGTGGAAGCATGGCTAGTAACCGTTGCTAAAAACAAATTGATTAATCAGTTTAAAAAAATAGCAAAAGAGTGGAATGTATTAAAATCTTATCAAGCTGAGAAATCAAGATTTGCTGATGATGGAGACTCAAAAGTTTTAAACAATGATTTTGAAAAGCAATTGCATTCAATAATTAATTGCTTACCTCAAATGCAAAAAAATGTTTTTCATTTTGCCAAAGAAGATGGGCTCACATATAATGAAATTGCTGCCAAAATGCAAATCTCCCCTTTAACTGTTAAAACTCATATGGCTAGAGCCCTAGAAAAACTGCGAAAATCCTTAAAACAATATGGAGTAAACCTTTAATCTTAGGTATTTGTAACCCTCCCATTATCAGGTAATTAGCCATTTTTTCATTACTTTTAAACACGGTAAAAGCCATTTTATTTAACTATTAAAATTTGGCTTTGTCTCTGATTGTATTTTCTTTTAAAACAAAGGGTAAGTATGCGTAGAATTTTTGTATTGATTATATTATTGGTGATGGGTAATAGTGTTTTGGCATATAACCGTTATGCAAATATCAATACAGTAATAGATACTCTTAGGAAAGCAAAAAAAGATACCTTGACTTTAGTATCGAATGATAGTTTACCTATTTTAAGAAGCGATACCCTTTTACGAATTAGCAATATACCTCCATTTATCACACTCGCCGCCGATTCTATTCTAAAATTTCAACCAATTATCAATAAAACAGGTAAGTATTTTTGGTATTTGCGAAACGCCCCTATCGGATTGCAAATTAATAATGAGGATGGAAGAATTACATTTAAGGCGGCAAAAAATTATTTTTTATCGGGGAAATTGAAATATGACTATGAATACAAAGTAATGCTTGGTGTAAATAAGCCAAATAATCCGGAAGAAAAATTGGATACCAGTTTTACACTTTTATTTTATAATACCGAGATTATTCCATCTAAAGTTAAGCTATCTATAAGCCCAATAGTTTCATTAGATGAGGGGGATACATTGAATTGTAAAATTCAATGTGAAACGGGAAGTTTCCCTTTTGAAAATATTACCTATTTCTCAAACCTCTCTTTAAAGAATGTAAATAAAATTAGAAAATGTGATGATGATTTTGTGTGGAGTCCTGGATTTGATTTTGTGAAAGATACTGATTCTGGGAAAGTAAAAATTGTGTTCATTAGTTTTGTAGGGTCTACTAAATTCCAATCTAGAGATACAACAACCGTAAAAGTAATTGTACGAGATGCACTAGATTATCCATTGGCTTTAAAAGCATACCAAGCGGAAGTAAAAAATATAAGCAGGTATATTTTAGAGTTGAAATATGTTTTTCTTCTATTAGATAAAAATATTAAGAAAATAAAAAATACTCGAACTGTTTTTGATATTACTTCTTCTGCTACTGCTTTGTCTGGAACTATTATGTCTACATCTACCAATGAAGGAAGTAAACAATTAGGGAAAATTCTTCCAAGTGTTGGCTTATCTATTGTTCCAGTAAAAGAAGCCGTGTCTCCCCAAAGGGTATATGATCAAAATCAAGCATCACTTGTACGTACATCTATTAAAAGACTTGAGTATAGATTATCAGATAATGGTTTAATTTCTGATAGAGATATGTTAATTGTACAAAAAATGAATCAACTTAAAGAAGAGCTTAAGCAAATACAAATTCAGTTAATAGATATTCCAATTGGGATTAATAATAGTATGACAGAAGAAGAACTAGACAATTATTTCAATAGCAATAAAGTAATGAGAAAATATAGGGTAAAAAAATAATTCATCATCGTATTCAAACATTAACCAATGACATCTTCAATTACAACCACTGCATCTGGTATTAGTAAACCTCAACGATTATATTCATTAGATGCATTACGGGGTTTTGATATGTTTTGGATAATGGGTGCAGAAGAGATTGCCCATGCCATGTTTAAGGCAACTGGTTCTCCTTTTTGGGGAGTCATTTCAACTGAATTAACACATCCTAACTGGAATGGATTTCATTTTTATGATTTAATATTTCCTTTATTTTTATTTATGGCAGGTGTTGCTACTCCTTATTCTGTTGGTAGAGAGTTGGATAAAGGAAAATCTACACAACAAGTAGTATTTAGAGTTGTTAAAAGAGCCATCATTTTAGTTTTGTTAGGGTTGATTGTAAATAATGGTTTGCAAATAAAGCCAATTGCAGAAATCCGCTTTGGAAGTGTATTAGGTAGAATTGGGTTAGCTTATATGTTTGCCAATATCATTTTTATTTTCTCTAAAAAAATAAGTACACTTATTGTTTGGTTTGTTAGCTTAGTTATTGGTTTTTGGTTGGTAATGAAATTTAATTCGGCACCTGGGTTTCCGATGGGGGATCTTACTGAGGCTGGCAATTTTTCTTCTTATATAGATCGTATTCTTATGCCAGGAAAACTATACAGAGGCATTCATGATCCTGAAGGGTTAGCATCTACAATACCAGCCATTGCTACTGGTTTGTTAGGGATTATTACCGGTAAGTTTATAAAAAATAATCAATTTACTGGAGAACAAAAAACGATACGTATGGCATTGGCTGGATTCATTTTTTTAGGGATCTCATTTATTTGGAATTTTGATTTCCCTATCAATAAAAATCTTTGGTCAAGTTCATTTGTAATGCATGTAGGTGGATATAGTTTATTGCTATTGGCATTATTTTATTATATAATTGATGTTCTTGGGTATAAAAAATGGGCTTTTTTCTTTAAAGTAATTGGCATGAATTCTATCCTGATATATATGTCTGTACATTTCATAGCTTGGGAGTATACTACCGATAGTATTTTTCATTGGTTAGCACAATTAGTAGGAGAACCATACAATGCTGCTGTGATGGCTATTTGTTATGTAGGAATTGAATGGTTTTTTCTTTACTTTATGTATAAGCAAAAAATATTCTTGAGTGTATAATAGCAATTTCTTCTCCAATACTAAGTGATGCTATCACACTCTTATTTACTTCACTGGTTCCTATATATACAATGTCTGGATTAGATTCTGATACAGTAACTGCACCAACAGAGGAACTAGTGATTTGCGCATCTGTTACAGGTTTCCAATTAAGGCCACCATCTGTTGTTTTAAATGGATATACCGATATAATTGGAGAAGGTGCAACCGCAATGCCATTTGCAAATAAATTGCCAGAGGAACGGTTTTATAATAGAACGGTTTTTATAGATGTGATTCCTAGAAAGTAGGGTAGGTATAGTATTGATAATTATTTCGTACTTTTAAATAGGTCAGTTTATAAACTAGATAGAACAGCATTTAAAGCTCAAAATGCTCAGGAGGCTTCTGATAATGCTACATATTACAAGAATACAAATTTGCAAGAGCGTCTTAAAATAGCAGCTTACTTAAATAGCGTTGCTTTTAATTATCCATTTAATAATCCACCCAAGTTGGATAGAACAAAATTCAAGGCAAGTTCAAGTATTTCAAATGGGTAATATTTTCAATCTTAGATTATGTAACTAATGTTACATAAGTATCATGCATTAATCGTAATTTTACGATTAGTGAAATTTTCTTAAATGTTTGCTAAATACGTAATAGTTATTTTTTTACTGCTTCTTTCTATTAAGAATGGCATTTCTCAGTCTTACAATGTAAAAGTGGCTGGTAAAATGAGTAAGATTGGTAAAGAAAATAGAGTAGATGCCGACATTTTAGTGGATACAATTAATTATACAAATCTTTATGCATTGGGACCGGTGGAGAATTTGAGGGGCGAAATGATCATTTGGGATAATAAACGGTATATCGCTGCCTTAACAGATGACAAAAAGCCCATGGTTCAAAAAAATACGAAAAATTTAAAAGCTATTTTTTTAGCTTATGCCAATGTAAGTAAATGGGATACATTAGTAATTAAGGATAATATTGGTTCCTTGCAAAAATTACAAATATTAATAAGTAAAAAAGCAAGTGAAAAAGGGATGGATACTACAAAAGCTTTTCCGTTTTTGATGTATGCAAGAGTGGCTTATGGTAAAGGGCATATTATGTTTAAGGACACAACTGAAAAAGTAATGAATGCAGCAGTTTTAAAAGCTGCAAAAAACATAAATAGTTTTGAAGGGATAGATGCAAGGATGCTGGGTTTTTACTCGCAAAATCACCAAACTGTTTTTACGCCTCAAGGTAGCTTCATTCATATACACTACTTACTCTCCAATAAATATCAGGCTGGTCATTTAGACGAAATTATTTTTGATCCCCAAACTCCAATTAGATTATTAATCCCCAAATTATAAAATATGATCATTAAAATTTTAGGACCAGGTTGCACAAAGTGTAAAACAACCCATAGTAATGTTTTAGAAGCTATAAAAGAATTAGGCATTCAAGCTGAAATAGTTAAGATAGAGGATATGAAGGAAATAATGTCTTATAATGTATTAACTACGCCTGTTTTAATGGTAGATGATGTTGCATTAGTAAAGGGAAGAGTAGCAGATGTAAATGAAATAAAGAAATTATTAACTAAATAGGTTTTGCTTGATAGCATCAGATTCAGCTATTTCTTGTTGTTAATATTAGATAAATATTTATGTTCAATTGGACAGAAAATTTTGCAAATTGGTTAGTGTACGGTGTGTTTCAAATTACGCCTAATAGTAAATTGGGTGATACCCTTCATTTTTTTATCTACGATACGATAAAAATATGTATACTCTTATTGGTGGTTACACTTATCATGGGTATTATTAATTCATATTTTCCAATTGAAAAAGTAAGAAGTTTTTTAACCAAAAGAAAGTGGTATGGGCTGGATTATTTTGTAGCTTCTTTTTTTGGAACAATAACCCCTTTTTGTTCATGTTCTTCAGTTCCCTTGTTTATTGGATTTGTTAAAGGGGGTATTCCTTTAGGAGTAACACTTGCTTTTTTAATTTCTTCTCCATTGGTTGATGCCGTTACTGTAGCTATCTTCTTTGGAATGTTTGGGTTAAAGATTACCCTTATATATGTAGTAAGTGGAATCATACTCTCTATGATTGCTGGGTTTGTTTTAACTAAGATGAAATTAGAAGATTTGCTTACTGATTGGGTAAAAGAATTGCTTAAAAACAAACAAAGCATAATAGTAGATGATGAGATTAATCACCAATCGTTTTTTGAGAGAGTGCCATTGATTGTTAAAGAGTCTTTAGATATAATTAAAGGTGTTTATTTGTATGTTTTAATTGGGATAGCTATTGGTGGCCTAATGCATGGATTTATACCAACAGGATTTTTTGAAAAATATATTAGTAAGGAGAATCCATTTGCTGTTCCTATTGCGGTTTTAGTTGGTATTCCTATGTATAGCAATACAGCGGGAATATTACCCATTATGCAAGTGTTGGTAGAGAAGGGCATACCCTTGGGAACTGTAATTGCCTTTTCAATGGCAGTTGTAGGTTTGTCAGTGCCTGAAGGATTGTTATTAAAAAAAATCATGACAACTAAAATGTTAATGATATTTTTTGCTGTGGTGACTGTTTGTATAATAATTTCTGGGTATGTATTTAATTTGGTAATGTAAAGTGAGCATTGCTTTAAGTTTAATGAATTCTCTGGTATGAAATATATTTTCACAGCACTATTGGTATTAATTTCCTTTTGGGGATTTGCTCAGAATCCATCGTTAAAAGTAATTGATACTGATTTTTCTAAAGGAAGATTAGTTCATCAGCAAATTATTAATTTAACTGATGTTACTAAGTTTCACGGTCATCTATGCGATGGTCTTGCTGTTGGTTTTGTTGGAATGAGCGAATTATTGTTTAAACTATTTTCAGATAGTATAATTGATAGAACCAATATCAGAGTTGTGAGTAAATCATCTCCTTGTTTAACAGATATAGCTATATATTTAACAGGAAGTAGGTATCAATACAATACCTTTTATGTTTCCGATAGTATTAAATACGCTTATATTGTTCAGCGTATTGATAATGGAAAAGTATTTGGGGTGAAACTTAAACCAACAATTAAACCTGCAATAATAGATAGTTTAGGTGCTATAGCCAATACTGGAAAACTATTGCCATGCGATATTGATAAACTGCAACAATTAGAAAATGATTTTCAGCGAACAATATTAACTAGTAAACCAACTGATTTATTTATGGTAGAAGAGATTAGTAAGTTTTCATGGAATCCTTTATTTAATAATACCTTTCTTAAAACGGATATTGTAAATAAAAATTTGCCTACTTGTACAGGCGTTAATTTGAATCAAAAAAAGCGTTAAAAAAATAGTTTAAAAGTTTTAGTTTATATACAATCATTAAATAATAAAATGAAAAAATCTACACGTGTAAAATCTTTAATTGCTGCAATGTCATTATTAATTATGATGAATTTTGTGTCAGCTCAAACGAAAGTGCCCCCTAGCCCAGCAGCAACTGCTTCTGGCGTATTAAAAAATGGAGCAACAATTAAAATAGCCTATTCAAGCCCTGCAGTAAAGGGTAGGAAGATTTGGGGTGATCTAGTTCCTTTTGATAAGGTATGGAGAGCCGGTGCTAATGATGCTACTCAATTTGAAACCGATAAAGATATTTTGGTAGATGGTCATCAACTACAAGCAGGAAAATATAGTATTTATGCTATTCCAAGAGAAATGAAGCGTTGGCTTATCATTTTTAGTTCTCAAACTGGTCAACCTGGGATGAATCATGATGGGTCCAGCACACTAGATTCTAGTAAGATTGTTTTTCGTGCAGCTGCTAAAGTTAAAAAGTCTGCTTCTATGAACGAAAGGCTTGTATATACAATCAATAAAAAAGGATTTGTGTTGAGTTGGGAAAATGTAGATGTACATCTTTCGATGAAATAAACCCTTCGCTGGGTAGCCTTCGGTTGCACTGCGGGTTTTTACTTTCTCGATGTTTGTCAAGATTGCCAAACCTCGTTGCGCTTTGAAACGATTGATTGGTACAATCTAATCATAATTTTTAAAGCCGATTTTATTGCGGGGTTTTGGTGGTGCTGCTTGTTTTGATATAAGTTCTTTTAGCACTAGAAATATATTTTCAATGTCCTTACTATTACCACTTACTTCTTTTTCGAGTTTGGCCAATTGAATAAGTATTTCTTTATTGCTTTGAGCGAATTCACGCATTTTTGTAAAAACCCTGATTATTCTAATATTCACTTCTATAGCAGTTTCGCTATTTAAAATACTAGATAACATGGCTATTCCTTGTTCTGTAAAAGCTCTAGGAAGATTTCTTCTTCCACCCCAACTTGAAGTCGCAAAATGCGACTTCAAGTTTTCAAATTCTCTAATTGAAATCTCAAACATAAAATCTTTGGGAAAACGTTTAATGTTCCGTTTTACTTGCTCATTTAAACGTTTAGTTTCTACTCCATAAATTTCAGATAAGTCTTCATCTATCATAACTTTTTGGCCACGAATTATATAAATTTTATTTAAAATCTTTTGGTCGGCAACCAATGCTTGTAATTCTTTATTTGCCATTGTATTTTTTGTTGAATTGGGTGAAATTTAAACCTACAATCTTAAACATTGCCAGATTAGGGTATTTATACGGAAATTTTAAAGGGGAAATAATGGGGCTGTAAATATCGCCAAGATTGCCAGCCTTCGCTTCGCTCGGCTGTCTTCTACCGTATTGAACTTAC
>JAVHPL010000127.1:0-12271 GCA_036170555.1 Sediminibacterium sp.
CATTATTAGATGAGGCAACTGCTGCTGCAGAGGCAATGGCCATGCTATTTCATCATGCTAATAATGGAGATCAAATAACCAAACCTTCCTTTTTTGTTGACGAAAATATATTTCCTCAAACAAAATTGGTTTTAGCAACAAGAGCAGCACCAATTGGTGTAGAAATAGTTACCGGAGATTATAAAACTATTGCACTCAACGAAAATTATTTTGGAGCAATTGTTCAATATCCTGCAAATAATGGATCGGTTGAAGATTATCGTGCATTTATTCAAAAAGTGCATTCCATTGCAGGAAATGTGATCATGGCAACAGACTTGCTTGCTTTAACCTTGTTAACACCCCCAGGAGAATTAGGTGCTGATGTAGCTATTGGCTCTGCACAACGTTTTGGCGTACCCATGGGATTTGGCGGCCCACATGCTGCTTTTTTTGCCACGAAGGATGAATTTAAAAGAGGAATGCCAGGTAGACTTATTGGTGTGAGCATTGACGCAAATGGCAATCGTGCTTTACGTATGGCATTACAAACAAGAGAGCAACATATTAAAAGAGAAAAAGCCACTTCTAATATTTGCACAGCTCAAGCATTATTAGCAAATATGGCTGCGATGTATGCAATCTATCATGGTGCAGCAGGTTTAAAAGATATTGCAAAAAGGATACATGGTATTGCATCTGCATTATCAATTTCAATTAGCTCTTTAGGAATAAAGCAATCAAATACTTATTTTTTCGATACCATTCAAATTACTGGAGTTGATGCTTCATTAATAAAAAATTCAGCAGAACAACATCAATGTAACTTTAGATATCATCCTGATGGCTCCATAAGCATCAGTATTGATGAAACAACTACTATTAATGATGCCAATATCATTTTAAAAATAGTTGAAACTGTATTAGAGAAAAGTACAGGAAAAAGAATAACTGCCGAACAAATTAGCAGCCAAAGCAATTTCATTCCTGCAGAATTATCAAGAACATCTACTTATTTAACGCATCCTGTATTTAATACATATCATAGCGAAAGCCAAATGATGCGCTATTTGAAGCAATTAGAAAACAAAGATTTATCATTAAATACCAGTATGATAAGTTTAGGAAGCTGTACCATGAAATTAAATGCAGCAACTGAAATGATACCAGTTAGTTGGCCAGAATTTGGAGCACTTCACCCATTTGTTCCAGCAAATCAAACAGAGGGTTATCAACAAATATTATCAGAACTTAATCAATTCCTTTGTGAAATTACGGGCTTTACTGCTTGTAGCTTACAGCCAAACAGTGGTGCACAAGGTGAATATACTGGGCTACTTACTATTAGAGGATACCATGCAAGTAGAAAAGAAAGCCATAGAAATATTGTATTAATTCCCATTAGTGCCCATGGAACAAATCCTGCGAGTGCAGTAATGGCGGGGTTTAAAGTTGTAGTGGTAAAATGTGATGAAGCTGGCAATATAGATGTAGCCGACCTTGAAGCTAAAGCCATTCAATACAAAGAAAATTTAGGTGGATTAATGGTAACCTATCCTTCAACTCATGGAGTATTTGAAGAAACTATTAAAGATATCTGTGCCATTATTCATGAGCATGGTGGTTTGGTTTATATGGATGGCGCCAATATGAATGCACAAGTAGGACTAACAAGCCCAGGCATGATTGGAGCAGATGTTTGCCATTTAAATTTACACAAAACATTTGCCATACCCCACGGAGGTGGTGGACCAGGTGTTGGACCTATTTGTGTAAATGACAAGTTAGCTGCATTCTTACCTGGCCATTTAGTAGGATATGATCAGCAAAAAAGGGCTGTTAGTGCTGCACCTTTTGGATCTGCTAGTATTTTATTAATAAGTTATGCCTATATTAAAATGTTGGGCGGTGATGGAATACGGCTGGCTACTGAATATGCTATTTTGAATGCCAATTATATGAAGGCACGTTTAGAAAAATTCTATCCCATTTTATACACAGGAAAAAATGGAACCTGCGCACATGAATTTATTATAGATCTGCGACCTATTAAACAAAGCTCTGGTATTGAAGCAGAAGACATTGCAAAAAGACTTATTGACTATGGATTTCATGCCCCAACCATGAGCTTTCCTGTTCCAGGCACATTTATGATTGAACCAACCGAAAGTGAAGACAAAGCCGAATTAGATCGTTTTTGTGATGCCATGATTTCTATTTATGAAGAAATACAAGCCATTGAACTTGGGAAAATGAGCAAAACAGATAATGCACTAAAAAATGCGCCACATACCCAAGCAGTTATTTGTGCTGATGAATGGAATCATGCATATACCAGACAAGAAGCTGCATTTCCTTTATACTATGTTACTCAAAACAAATTTTGGCCTACTGTAGCAAGAGTAAACAATACACACGGAGATAGAAATTTAGTTTGTACTTGTGAGCCAGTTGCTAGTTACGCATAATATTTTTTTAAGGTACTAATTAGCCTATTTCGTATTCATTTTTTGTATTATTTTAAAACAAACAATACTTATCATAAACAAAGTCCCCTAGGTATGGGGACTTTGTTTTACACTCATTTCTCCAACTGCTGAAGTAAATAAATGATTGCTTCTTTATCTGCAACCAATTGTTCTAATTGCTCTATTTGTTTATGATAAGATTTGATGAGTTCATTAGATAATTGATGCATTGTTCCCTCACCTGTTACCAGCCAATGGATATCGAGGTTTGGGTAATTGAATCTAATTTTTTCTAATACAGCAGATCCAACAGAGCCTTTACCCCTTAATTGTTTGCCTAAATATCCATTAGATAACCCACAAGTATGCTCAAATTCATAAGCACTGATGGTATTTTCAGCTAAAAATTGATATAACCGATCTAGTAATCGCATAGTACATGTCAATAGTTGATAGAATACCACTAAATAAAGATGATTATATAAAATGAGCGATGTGTAAAATACTTGTTTTTGATATTTTTTAACGGTAAAGCAATAAAATGCCTACCAACTTGTAGTGATTTTTTAAAAATTGTTTAGGGAATATAATAAAAATTTTCAAAAAATTAAACTGATATAACTATTTGATAAACAATATATTAAATATGTTTATTTGAAATTTATATTTAAATGAATAAAGCTGTTGATTCATTTATGCTCATAAAAGAATATGAATTGAAACAAAAAAAAATGCGCAACTTTATCAACCCCTAGATTATCCGTAGATACTATGCAAAGTAGCTTGACCATATCAAACAACTTAACATTGGAATTAAATCCGATGGGAATAACTACTAAACGCAGAATATTTACAAATATTTTATCCGTATTAAAAAAAAATTACCCTATGTCTCGTTTATTAACAGGCATTGTTTTAACGGTTGTTATGCTTTTATCCAGTTGCGCTGGCAGTAACCATTCGTCTAGTTCAAAAGGATATTTAAAAAGCAGTGCACCACAAAACAATCCTAACACTAATAATGCGTATACACCGGCTAATGGTGCAACACCCTCTATTGATAAAACCCAATTTGTGGCTTTCTCAAGGGAGTTACAAATGAAATTAGCCGCATACAATGTAGATACCAAACGCGTTCAATTTTATGTGGATCAAAAATTAATACTAACGAGAGCATTGGATAGTGCAAAAGCAGAAGTTGCTTCAGGATCTGTTCGCTTTATTAATGGCAAACTCATTAATGAAATTATTATACCAGCTTATACACCAGGAATTGTGGAATCAATTGATTTAAATGGCATTCGGGTAAGCTTTGAAGCAGGAAATTCATTTTTATTTGTGCCAGCAGAAGGAGATGATAAATATGTAATTGCAGGAAATAATTGGGACAATGGAACAGTGGAAGTTCCTTATGAAAAATCTATATATAAAGCATCATGCGGTGCTAGTAATAGTGTAGCAGATGTTCGTTTAGTAGTTAAATTAACCGATGTAAATAAGAGCGACAAAAAAACCCGTACCCTACAGGGCAGAAAGTTGGGCTTATAGTATTTTAATCCTTACCTTAACAAAGAGCACCATTTGGTGCTCTTTGTTTTTATTATTGTTTAAAATCAAATAATGTTGCAGTAAATATTGCGCGTTCTCTCTTTTTGATAATAACATCCCAATTTCCTTTATATCGTAATGTTTTGGGCACAATTAAATTACCTACCCGCGTCATCTCGATATTCATGGTAACATCAAAATCATACACACCAGCTTTGTAGCTTAATGAATAATCCCTAGCAAGTACTTCCATTGTTTTCATATCGAACCAAGTAACCATTTCATCCACTACAATTTGATCATTTTTCAATAATCCAAGATTAGCTTTGGGAAATATAGAAAAAACATAACATAAGCCACCTTTATATTCTTGTATGTCTAATTTATAATCATATAATTTATGTGCATGATCATCGTAAAGATCTAACTTATCTCCTATAAAAGGAATACCATCAATTTTTTTACCTGGATTAAAGAACAACATTTTAAGTTGTTCTTTATGTTTATCCATTCCCGATTTTTGGGATGCAGTTAGATTCCTACCTTTTACGATATTGTTTTCTCCACATATTTTACCTTTCGTAAAAAACAAGGCTGCATATAATTCTGGCGTTAAATAATTATACTTTTTATTTTCATCATACATATTCCCCGTAACCTGTTCTTCTAACACATCCATAGTTCTACAACCCTGCAAACGGTTTTGCCGGGTTTTGCTAAATAAAGAAGCTTTAACTGCTCCATTTTTATCCAACATTTTAATATCATTATAAGAGGTAAAGCCTAATATTCTTAAATTTCTAAAAGCCTTATAAAAGCTAGTGTCTTCTTTTATTTGCTCTAGTAAGTGTTTGTAATCAAAATTATTTCTAACTACTACCTCCGCTAATGTAAATCGCTTCTCATCAATTACAACAGTAGTATCCTGCGCAATTGCTTTACTAAAATAAATTAAAGCAACTAAGCAAATTAGGATTTTTCTCATTTGGCAAAAGTCATTTTATAGTCTACTTTAATTTTGCCTTTACTAATATCATTTAATTTACTTTGCAACATTTTTTTCCGGAGCGGCTTTAGGTAATCTATGAATAATTTCCCTTCTATATGGTCGTATTCATGCAATATTACCCTAGCAGTAATTCCTGAAAATGTTTCGGTAAATTCGGTAAAATCTTCATTACAATATTGTATGGTTACTGTTTCGGCTCTCAAAATATCTTCTCTAATTTTTGGAATGCTTAAACAACCTTCATTGTATGCCCAATGTTCTCCATCCGTATCAATAATGTTAGCATTAATGAATACTTTCTTTATTCCAGGACCATCGGTATAACTCTTTTGCTCCTCTTCATCCATATTTTCAAAAATCTGCTGACTATCTACTAAAAAAATACGGATGTCTTTATTTATTTGAGGAGCAGCCAAACCTACTCCATTACTAGAATACATAGTTTCCCACATATCATCTAATAACTTTTTTAAATCGGGATAATTTGCATCAATTGGCTTACTTATTTTTCTTAAAATGGGAGCTCCATACGCAACAATGGGAAAAATCATTTAATTATACTTTATTAATAATGCAAAGTTAACCCGAAACCTGTAACCAGCAAATAGGCTTATGAAAGGGTTTGTAAATAGTCTTGCAACATGATGGTTGCGGCAATTTGATCAATCTGGCCTTTTTCTCTTCGATCTTTCTTTTTCATACCCATTTCTACCATAGCCCTTACTGCCATTTTAGAAGTATATCGTTCATCTACCTTTAAAATAGGAATTTGAGGAAATGCGGTAACTAGCTTTTTTATTACAGCAGCAACCAAAGGCGTAGCATGTGTTGCGGAATCATCTAAATTACGAGGGTCCCCAATCAACATTAATTCAACCGATTCTTTGCTAAAATAATCTTGTAAAAAAGCAATCAGCTCCTTAGAAGATATGGTTGTTAAAGCAGTAGCAATCATTTTAAAAGGATCTGTAACAGCCAATCCTGTTCTTTTTCCACCATAATCTATACAGATAATTCTAGCCACTTTACTTTATTTTATTTTACCAACCATATTGTAAAAAAATGGAACCAATCACAATGATACCAAAAACTACACTAGCAATACCATTGGCTGTCATAAAAGCTAGGTTTACCCTACTTAAATCATCGGGTTTTACCAAGCGGTGTTGAAAAACCAACATCCCACTAAAAATCAAAACACCCACCCAATAAATCCAATGAAATGCACCCATATAACCCGCAGTAATAATACAAATTGCGCTTAACAAATGAAGAAGCTCGGAAATCCTCAACCCTTTTGCTCTTCCTAAAACAGTAGGTATAGAATAGAGTTCTTGAGACCTATCAAAGTCAACATCTTGTAATGCATATATAATATCAAAGCCACTTACCCAAAAAATTACCGTAAGTGAAAATAAAATTGGCAATAAAGCAAAAGAACCAGTAACCGCTAAATAGGCCCCAATTGGTGCCAAAGAAAGCCCTAGTCCCAATACTAAATGACATAGCGGAGTAAATCTTTTCGTATAACTATAAAAAAGTATAACAAATAAGGCAACTGGCGATAAATAAAAACAAATAGGGTTAATAAAATAAGTAGCCAATACAAATACCATGCAATTGATAACAACAAACCGCAAAGCGCTTTCAGCAGACAGTATTCCTGCTGGAATTTCACGAATGGCTGTTCTGGGGTTTTGTTTATCAAAATGACGATCTAAATAGCGGTTAAATGCCATAGCTGCACTTCTTGCCGTAATCATACATATAATAACTAATACCAATTTCCACAATATGGTTACTTCTCCTAAAGAACGCATTGCATTTTGTTCCATAGGAACTGCAATAAAAAATCCAATCAACGCAAAAGGCATTGCAAAAATGGTATGAGAAAATTTTACTAGGCTGAAATAATTTTTAATGGTACTCAAAGGATCATTATTTAAAATTCATTTGTATTAAAGTACACTCTATTGCTTTCCAAAGTACTATTCCCGCAGCAACTGAAACATTCAAAGAATGCTTAGAACCCAATTGTGGAATTTCAATACAAGCATCGCAAAGTTCTAAAGCCGAATCTGCCACGCCTTCTACTTCGTTGCCCAATACAAATGCAAATTTATGCGATGCTAATTGAAACTGTTCTAAGGTAATACTGCCTTCTGCTTGTTCAATAGCATAAATGGTGTATTGCTCATTTTTAAGTGATTCCAATGCTTCTGTGGTAGTTGCAAAATATTTCCAGTTAACCGTTTCAGTTGCGCCCAATGCTGTTTTATGAATATCCCTATGAGGAGGTTGGGGAGTATATCCACACAAATAAATGGCTTCAATTAAAAAAGCATCGGCCGATCTAAAAATACTGCCCACATTATGCATACTCCGAATATTGTCTAAAACCAATATTACTGGTATTTTACGTGCCTGCTTAAAAGCGTCAACCGATTTTCTACCCAATTCTTCCATATTCCATTTACGCATGAGGCAAAGGTAATTTTATTTCTTTTCCACATATACTTCAATTCAACTTTCTACTCCACTCAGCATGGTATATTTGTTATTGATGGCAAAAACGGTAAACGATACACCTTTAATGCAGCAACATAGGGCTATTAAACAAAAGTACCCCGATGCAATCTTACTTTTTAGGGTGGGTGACTTTTATGAAACTTTTGGAGAAGACGCTATTATTGCCTCCAGGGTTTTGGGTATTACCTTAACCAAAAGAAACAATGGTGCTGCTTCTTCCAGCGAACTGGCAGGTTTTCCTCACCATGCTTTGGATACCTATTTACATAAATTGGTTAAAGCAGGACATAGAGTTGCTATTTGCGACCAATTAGAAGACCCCAAATTTGCAAAAGGCATTGTAAAAAGAGGCGTTACTGAAATGGTAACTCCAGGGATTGCTACCAATGATAAATTATTAGAATACAAAAGCAATAATTTTTTAGCTGCTTTACATTATACAGATAAAGAAACGGGAATTGCATTCCTAGACATTTCTACAGGAGAGTTTTTAGTTGCACAGGGAAACGATGAATACATAGACAAACTATTACAAAGTTTACAACCTGCTGAAATTATTTTTCAAAGAAATTACCAGAAACATTTTAAAGAAATGTATGGAACGCGTTTTTACACGCATACCATGGATAGTTGGATATTTGATGAAATATTTGCAACAGAAAGCTTATTAAAACATTTCCAAACTCACTCATTAAAAGGATTCGGAATTGAAAACTTGAAGGAATCTATTATTGCGGCAAGTGCTATTTTATATTATTTAAACGAAACAGAACATCCAAATCTGCAACATCTTACTCATATTCAAAGAATAGAACAAGACAATTTTTTGTGGATGGATCGTTTTACCATTCGCAACTTAGAGCTATTTCCTTCAGGAAATGAACAGCATACCTGCTTATTGCAAGTTTTAGATCACACAGTTAGCGCAATGGGTGCCAGGTTATTAAAACGCTGGTTGGCATTTCCATTAAAAGAAATAAGTAAAATTAATGAAAGACTTGATGCAGTTGAGTTTAGCATACTTCAAAAAGAGTTAAGTTCAACAATTACCGCTGCAATTAAAAGTTGCGGGGATATGGAACGATTGGTTAGCAAAATTCCCCTTAAAAAAATCAATCCACGCGAAGTAATACAACTATCCCGTGGATTAGAACAAATAGCCAAAATTAAAAACTGGTTATTAGATTGTACAAATCCTTATTTAAAAAACTTATCTACTGCATTAGACGAATGCTCCGAAATGGTGTTAAAAATAAACAATGAAATAATAGAAACACCTCCCGTGACAATTATTAAAGGAGGTTTTATACAAACAGGTATTGATGCAGAATTAGATCAGTTGAGATCCATTGCAAGTGGAGGCAAAGAATATTTAATTGGCATTCAACAAAGAGAAGCAGAACGAACGGGAATTAATTCGTTAAAAATTAGTTTCAATAATGTATTTGGCTATTATTTAGAAGTCACTAATTCTCATAAAAATAAAGTGCCTTCTGATTGGATCAGAAAGCAAACACTCACCAATGCAGAACGTTATATAACACCAGAGCTAAAAGAATATGAAGAAAAAATTATTGGAGCCGAAGATAAAATTCTGGCCATTGAAATAGAACGGTATAATCAATTGCTTAACCAATTGCAACAATATATTGCGCCAGTTCAAGTAAATGCACATGCATTAGCTACCATCGACTGCTTATTATGCTTTGCAGATAATGCCAGCAAATATCAATATAAAAAACCAATGCTTCACGAGGGCATGCAGCTTTCTATTACAGATGGCAGACACCCAGTAATTGAACAACATTTAGGAGTAGACGAAACCTATATTGCCAATGATATTTTGTTAGACCCTTCTACTCAACAAGTAATTATTTTAACGGGGCCAAACATGAGTGGTAAAAGTGCCTTGCTAAGACAAACAGCTATCATTACCCTAATGGCTCATATGGGAAGTTTTGTTCCTGCTTCGGCTGCTAGCATTCCTTTAACCGATAAAATATTTACCAGAGTGGGAGCATCCGACAACCTGAGTGGAGGAGAATCTACGTTTATGGTTGAGATGAATGAAACAGCTAGTATTATTAATAATATGAGCCCCAGAAGCTTAATTTTATTAGATGAAATTGGAAGAGGTACCGCTACCTATGATGGAATTTCTATTGCTTGGAGTATGGTTGAATTTATACATAATAGTATCTGTAAACCCAAAACATTATTTGCAACACATTACCACGAATTAAATGATTTAGAAGTACAATTAGCCAATGTAAAAAATTTTCATATTACCCATAAAGAGATTGGCAATAAAATCATTTTTCTTAGGAAAATGGCACCTGGTGGTAGTACCCACAGTTTTGGTATACAAGTAGCAAAAATGGCAGGCATGCCCAATTCATTAATTAATAGAGCCAATGACATTTTAGCTCAGTTAGAACAACAACATGTAAAAGAGGAAGGAATTGTACCCTCTAAAGAAATGCTAAAACAAATAAGTACACCTCAAATACAGCTCTCCATTTTTGATGCACACACAGAAACATTTGATGCAATTAGAAAAATGCTGTCATCTATAGACATCAATCAATTAACTCCTGTTGAAGCATTGATGAAGTTGAACGATGTAAAAAATTTATTGAAATAACGCTTTACACTAAACCAGCATACTCTTTTAAATAATCAAAAGGAGCTGTAAGTTTACCTTCATGTAAAATAGTTGCTTTATCAATTAATTCGGAACCTCCAATACGTAAATCATTTAGGATATATTTTATTAATTGTTCTCCAAAATATCTACTCGAATCTCTAGGAAGTTCATTAGGTAAATTTCCAACGGCCATCATATCTACACTACCATTGATATATGGGGCTGTTTTATTACCAGTAAGTTTATTTACTCCATAAATGGGATCTTCTATTGTAGCATCTCCAAAATTGCAAGGAATACTTCCATTTTTATCATCCGTAATATCCGCTATGGTTTGGATATTAAAATGTTTACTGGCTAAATCATCCATTGTAAATAAAGGAGGCATATCCTTACTCCAATATATTCCATTCATTAAGATGGTTGTTTCTGTAATATATTGTTTAAATAAACAATCATATTGCGCAGGATTTGCATGAAAATGTTCCCTAGAATATTTCCCCGTTACTATATGTTGATACAAATCTCCCCCCTTCAACTGAATATATACAGGATAATCAAACTGCTTATGTAAATATTCTTCAGGTTCAACTTCTTGGGCATCCATCAAATTCATAATCTCAATAATCCCATGGGCAACCCTTCCACTTCCAGTTACCGCAATTTTAATAGGCGGAAGTTTTAAGCCAAAATAAGTATGAATTAATTCGCGATAGTCTTTTACATGATGCACCCGATCTAAATGAAATACTCCTGTTCTATTTCCGTAAGCCATAATTCCATTATGCGCACCTACAATTCCAGCAAAAAAACCAAACCCAATAATACGTTGCCCATCCTTATGTTCTAAACATTCATAGTCTATTAGGGTAATATTCTTTGCAACCAATGCCTGCAAAAGCCCTTGATTATAAGGCTGCATTTTTTTAGTATGTGAAAAAAACATATACCGCTTATTAGGCAATAGTTGATTTATTGGAACTTCTTTAATGCCAAGCAATAAGTTACAATCACTTAAATCATCGGTTATTTCAATTCCAGCTTGCTCATATTCTAAATCAGCATAACATCTATTATTAGAACTTTGTACCTTAATAATGATATCAGAAAAATTTTTGCTTAAAAACTTGCATTGCGCAGGGCTTAGCGCCACGCGATTGTCCGCAGGAATTTTTCCCTCTCTAATAAGTCCTATAACAAGCATTGCCTTATTTTTGTGCAAGGTACTGAATTGAAAGAGCATTCCCATTTATCTAATCTTATACTTAATATGATGAATTATTTTGAATTATATAAAATTCCCATCAGTTTTACACCTAACTTACCTGAAATTAAAAAACAGTTTTTTGCATTAAGTAGGCAATATCATCCAGATTTTTTTGGTAGTGCTGATGAAGCAAAAAAAAAAGAAGCATTAGAAATTTCCGCGCAAGTAAATAAAGCATATAAATTATTTCAATCTCAAGACGAAATCATTAAATATGTATTGCAACTACATCATCTAATTGAAGAAGAGGAAAAATATGTTTTACCACCCCAATTCTTAATGGAAGTAATGGAGCTAAATGAAGCGGTAATGGAATTAGACAAAAATAACTTAAAGGAAAAAACAACTATTCAGCAATCATTAATTCAATTTCAACAAGAAATTTATGCACCTATTGAAAAAATTATTCGCCATTATCAAGAAGGTATTACTACCCAAGAAGAGCTGCTGCAAGTAAAAGCATACTATTATAAAAAGAAATACTTAGACAAAATTAGCCAAGGTTTACATGAATAACTTGAGGTACCATACCTCTTTTTTACATTTATTTGGTCATTTTATATGCATGAACTAATATTGCAGCCCTAACTAGCCCAGATGGCGGAACTGGTAGACGCGCTAGACTCAAAATCTGGTTATCGCAAGGTAGTGCAGGTTCGATTCCTGTTCTGGGCACAAGCAAAAAGTCCCGCACATAGTGCGGGATTTTTTTATGGTTGTGACCGAAGCTTGCTTCAGGGAGCAGACATAAAAAAATCCAAAACTTGCAAAGCAAGTGGGACTTTTTGCTTGGGTACGCCCCTCTTTGGAAGTCGGCGCAACTA
>JAVHPL010000128.1:0-2403 GCA_036170555.1 Sediminibacterium sp.
ATCTTTGCAAGACTGTAAAAACACGAATGCAATAAATACAAATAGGATCTTTTTCATGATAAGTAGTATATTTAATTACATATCAAAGATAAGCTGAATGAAGTCACCTACCTTAATAACATTGCAATTTTCTTTACTAATAGGAATCACCATCAATACTGGTAAAATCATTTTAACACCATTTGCATTAAGTGTACTATTACCAGCCATTGTCTTAGCCATTTGGGCTTTATTTTCTATGCGTAAAAGTAAGTTACGTATTTCACCCATCCCTGCAATAAACGCCACTTTAATTATTGATGGCCCCTATCAATACATCAGACATCCCATGTATAGTTCTATCATCTTATTTGTATTGGGATTATTAATGATTCATTATTCAATTTACCAATTGATTGCAGTACTATTTTTAATACTGGTATTACTTATCAAAATGTTATGGGAAGAGCAGATGCTATTATTAAAATTTCCTACCTATAAAGCCTATATGGCAAATACAAAGCGCATCATTCCATTCGTATTTTAGTAATGTGTAAATTAAAGACTATGCTGCTTTACAATGTTAATCAACATATTTTTTTGCACTACCCCACTTTGCCTCCAAATAGGCTTTCCATTTTTAAATAAAATAAGGGTGGGTACCCCTTGAATTTGATACGCAGCAGCGGCTGAAGGATTTTTATCTACGTCTATTTTAATGATGCTTGTTGTTTCACCTAAGCTTGCTTTTACTTCTTTTAAAATAGGAGCCATCACTTTACAAGGCCCACACCATTCCGCAAAAAAATCTACTAAAACAGGTTTATCCGATTGTATAATTTCGTTAAATGTCATTTCTGTAAATTTTATTTATTGATTTTTTTTGCTCTTTTTTAAAAAGACTTAAAATAAGTGCCCCCATTACTGCTCCATACAAAGTACTATTCAGCGGTTTTGAAGTGATGGCACAAGTGCCAGAAGAGCACCCTATCAATTTCCAATAAAAAAATCCTGCAATAGCTCCTAATAAAGCACCAATGATATAGAGTATATTATGGTTAATCCAATTCTTCATAAATAATAGGTTTATTGGTATTCGCTTCTTTTTTAATAGGTGTATAACAAGCCCCTGATCCGCAACAGCCCAAATTAAAAATAGCCATGGCAGAAAAAAGAACCCCTGCTATTCCAAAAATCCAATCCTTCGCCATTACAGCCTGAACAATAATCGTAACACCAAGAATTAATCTGAGCGCTCTCATAAAATTCCAATTTTTCAATACAATTTCCTTCATATTCTATTTTTCTGAATCAAAATTAATCTTGTTCAAATTGAGTAAACGTAACAAAGGTTACAAACCATACAATTGGTTTGGTTAAAATTATACAAATAAAGCTGACAAATATCAGTTTATCAACTGATGATAGGTAGTTAATCCTTCAACCAAGTTAATACCTTTGTAGAAATTAATATAAATCAAATGAACATTTTCAATAATGTATACTTCTTTAAAATATCCATTTTTGTATGGCTATTAATAGGTATTTCTAGTTGCCAACAAGTTGATCAACCTATTGAAGTAAGCATAAAAAATGAACAACCACTAGAAAGATTAATGAATGGGAATATTCGCTTTGCCAATGCAAAATCAATTCATCCCGATGAAAGCATTGAACAATTAAAATCGGTTGTTCAAGAGCAACATCCATTTGCAATTGTAGTGAGCTGTTCAGATAGCAGGGTTTCACCTGAAATACTTTTCGATCAAGGTATTGGAGACTTATTTACTATTAGAACAGCAGGCAATATCATTGGAAATGTTGAATTAGGAAGTATTGAATATGCAGTGGAACATTTACATGTAAAACTAATTATGATTATGGGACACGAAAGTTGTGGAGCAGTGGAAGCTTTTGTTAAAGGTGGTGAAGCTCCTGGTCATATAAAAGATATTATTGATAGTTTAAAACAAGAGACAGAAATAAAAGAGATACCATTCAAAGACCCAAACCGTATAGAAGACTGTGTTACTGCAAATGTATTGCATGGTATTAAAGAAATTAAAATGCAATCATCTATTATTTCGGAAAAAATAGCTAAAAAAGAGTTAACCATCGTAGGAGCCAAATATGATTTACACCATTTTAACGTAAAAATAATTCACCAAGAATAGCCCCCTGATTCATTTTTTAATTGAATTAAAAAAATAGAGTAAATTGAAATAAAAAATGAAAAAAATATTTAAAATTTTTGCCTTTATTATTTTATTGGCAGCATTTGTCTTTTTCATTTTTGTTCCCAGCTATATAGATAAAAAAACTAATGTTGTTACCCTCGTAATAAAAAATCCAGAAAAAGTTCCTTGGTACGATTCTATTCCGTTTATTGCAGACTTACATTGTGATGCACTTCTATGGAATAGA
>JAVHPL010000129.1:0-11969 GCA_036170555.1 Sediminibacterium sp.
GCTAGTAGAATTGCTGTGCAACAAGCGCCTGCATTAGAAGTAGCCACTATTCGGCAATTTATTGCAGGTGGTATTTTTACTGGTTATTTTTTATGGAGAGGAGAAAAATTACCTTCCTTAAAACAAATGAAATGGATGTTTGGTATGTCTATTTTATTGTTTGTATCGGCCAATGGCTTGGCCACCTTAGGGGTTAAATATATCTCTAGTGGATTAGCTGCATTAATAGCTGCTTTATATCCTTTAAGTGTAGTAATTATAGAACGATTATTTTACCACAACAATAAAATTACAGGTATCACTTTGTTGGGTATTCTTTTAGGGTTAATGGGAATTGGTTTGGTTTTTTATGAAAATGCTTTTCATCATCAACAAGTAGGTTATTGGATTGGCATTGTTGTTTCCTTAATTGCTATGCTTAGCTGGAGTGTAGGAACTATTTTTATTGCCCGAAAAAAAATGAATATCAATCCTTATTATGCCACTGGGTTTCAAATGCTATGTAGTTCTTTTATATTGGGATTCATCACTATGTTATCGGGTAATACCATTCCACTTAATACCATTCCTGTTCAAACTTGGTTGGCCATTGCCTATTTGGTAGCAATGGGATCTATTTTAGCCTATGTAGCATTTATTTATACCATGAAACATTTAGAGCCTTCCATTGCTGCATTGTATGCATATATCAATCCAATTGTTGCCATCTTAATTGGTTCATTATTAGTAAAAGAAGTACTTACCCTTAATATTATATTTGGTTCAATCATCACCCTAATAGGAGTATTCATTGTAAACCAAAGTTTAAAAAAACAACGTCAGGCCTTAGTAGAGCCCATTGAATAGCATATTGAGTATATTATAGTTACCACTCGTGGTGTAAAGGCGTCTTTTGAAATACAAAACCGGTTACACATAAAAAAAATACACAATACGCTAAAATTTGAAAGCTTAATAATTCTTCGTAAATTCAATTTATGAAGATATTAACCTTACATATACCTGATGAGTTAGATGCTAAAGAGACTCAAACTCTTTTAGCTGCTAAATTATATGAAAAGGGTTCTTTATCATTAGGACAAGCAGCAGAATTAGCTGGATATTCTAAGCGAACTTTTATGGAACTTTTAGCCAATTATGGTGTTTCTGTTTTTAATTATACAGAAGCTGAATTAAACAAAGAGATTTTTGATGCAAAAAGCTATCATCTCTGATACGAGTTGTCTTATTTTATTAGATAAAATTGGAGAACTAGAAATTTTAAACAAATTATTTGGAACTGTATTAACTACTGCTGAGGTAGCTAATGAATTTGGTGGTACCCTACCTTCATGGATTGAATTAAAACAACCTAAAGATAAAAACTATCTATCCATAATTGAAGCTTCTGTTGACATTGGTGAAGCCAGTGCCATTGCTCTGGCATTAGAAATGGATAATTGTTTACTAATTATTGACGACCTGAAAGGAAGAAAATTTGCAAGTCAAATAGGTATAACTATAATTGGGACAATGGGAATAATAGTAGATGCAAAGCTAGCTGGTATAATTCCTTCTGTAAAACCAATTTTAGCAAAAATCAGATCTACTAACTTTAGAATAACACAACAGTTAGAATCAATAATTCTAAACAAGGCAGAAGAATAATCTTCGCTCATTTAGTAAAATTGCTTAATAAAAAATCAGCATAACTATTTCTCCATTCTTTAAAAGCAACTTGTTGCGTTAAAAAATGATTATGGAAAATAAAAATACAGTTGCCCCCAACTTCTTTTACTGCATTAAAATAATACTGCATATTGCTTAATCCTTGATTGGCAGTAATGCGTTCATTAAAAATAGCAGTAGCATCCATATAAAAAAAAGGATGAATCTTTAATTTAGTGGGTGAATTTGTTGAAAGATTAAACCAAGCATGGCTTGCTGCATAAGAAGCCCTAAAACCATTCATGCTAGGGTATCCCATTGAAAAATCTTGTTGAATACCTGCTGCATCCAACTGCATATAAGTAGAAGGAAACCTTAACTGAATATAATGTTGCCGAGCAATTGTTACCAAAGTATTACTGGCTTTTTGAAGCTGATTTATTTCTGCTTGCAAAAGCGTTTTACTAATAGTAGATTGAACTGATGGATGTATGCCAATAGTATATTGATGTGCATGATCCTTTATTAACTGCATCATTGCAACACTGTTAGGCGCTATATTTTTATCAACCCCCTTTCTATTCTTGGCCATCAAGAAAAAATAAATGGGTTTTAAATGTAAACTGCTGTGCAATAAATGCAGCCAATCATATACATCATAAGGATCCTTTACCACTCCGTTTAATACCTGCATTCTTTCACCCAAAGCATTGATATCTGCCTTTATAAAATCTTTAAAAAATCCACCGATATTTTTTACCATGGAATGATGCAGATAACTATACGCAATATCTATATCATAACTTGGGGTAAATGTAAAAGCAGGCCAGTAAAAACAGGGAATACCATACAGTTGTTCCAGCTTTTTCATCCACAACTGAATTAAAGGTTGATGCAAAAAATTTTGCTGATAAGCTAAACTGGTTGCATGATTAAATCGGCCCATTTCGTCTGGCACAAAAGGCAGGTATTCTTCGTATCGCGTAATTAAATAAAAGGCTGCCGATAAAAAATCGAAAGAAATAGCAGAGGAACTTGTTTTAAAAGCAAAAGTAGTGGTTTTAAAAAATGCGGGTAATCCCTCCCATTTAAAACAATCAATAGATTGTAATTGAATGGTTGTTTCTGCTAACAAGCCTTGTGGAATTACCCAATACTCATTGGTGCAAATGGGGCTATCACTGTAATTTATTTTATATCCATCAAATGCAATAAACTGTTCTGTTGAATGGGTAAGCACCAAATCTTTAGTAAAAAGTATCCCAACAATATATTGCAATCGTTCGGTAATATTCTTTGTATAAAGAATACAGCGCAGGGTTAGTGGCGCTCTTTCCACTGCTCATTAAACGTTTTCTGGCTAAAATTTAAATTAGATCTATGCAGGGCCCAACCTTTAAATACCTTATTGATTACCCAGTTTTTTATTTTTGCATTACCTACATTCATCAGGTTTCGGTTTAGGCTGGCTGTTTTCCAGGCTTTCCAAGCAATGCGTTCTGCAATAGTGCTATTTCCTTGTATCACCGATTCGTGGCGATTATCTAAAAGCAATTCATGCAAGTTTATTTTTACTGGGCAAACTTCTGTACAATTACCACAGAGAGAAGATGCAAAACTTAAATGTTTATATTCCTCCATACCACTGAGGTAGGGCGTAATCACTTTGCCAATTGGGCCACTATAGGTGGTATCATAGGCATGGCCTCCAATATTTTTATACACAGGGCAAGCATTTAAACATGCTCCACATCTGATACAATACAAGGCTTCTCTGGCAGTAGCGTTAGCCAATAAATTGGTTCGCCCATTGTCTAATAAAATGACCACCATTTCTTCTGGGCCATCTGTTTCATTGGCTTGTTTTGGACCCGCAATAATGGTATTGTATACGGTTATTTTTTGGCCCGTTCCAAAAGTAGAAAGCAAAGGCCAAAACAAGGCTAAGTCATGTACAGATGGAATTACTTTTTCTATACCTACTACAACAATATGTGTTTTAGGCCATGCACAGGTTAATCGGGCATTCCCTTCATTTTCTGTTAATGCAATTGCCCCAATATCTGGTAAAATAAAATTTGCACCTGTAACGCCTACTTCGGCTTGCACATATTTTTCTCTGAGTTTTTTTCTGGCAACAAGGGTTAGTTGTTCAGGGCTTAATCCTGCAGGTGTACCTAATTTCTGGGCAAATAATTTGGCTACATCTTCCTTACTTTTATGCATGGCTGGTGTAACAATATGATATGGTGCTTCTCCATCTAACTGTTGAATATATTCTCCCAAATCGGTTTCCACACTTTCTATTCCCTGCTTTTCTAAATAACTATTCAAATGAATTTCTTCTGTTACCATGCTCTTGCTCTTCACCAATGTTTTACATTGCTTTCTTTTACAAATAGCACCAATATAGTCTTGTGCTTCCTGTGCATTTTGTGCCCATAAAACAGTGGCTCCTCTTGCTGTAATTTTTCTTTCAAATTCTTCAAGATATTTATCGAGGTTTTCAATGGCATCCCATTTTTTATTTTTTGCCACCTCGCGAGAATCCATCAATTGGGGAAATTGTTTTTTTCCCAAGGGCACTACTGCATTGTATTTACCAATATTAAAATTAATTTTTCTCCGATGCTCTATGTCGGCAGCCTTAATGGTACTCTTTGCTATAAAAGATGCAGCGTTATTACTCATGCTTTATTTATTATTCATGTGTTCTGCTGTTGCAGCCAGCGTATTATAAAATTCTTCACCATATTTTCTTATCAGGGCTTCTTTTAAAAATACATACACAGGTACTTTTAATTTTTTTCCCAAATTACATCCACATTTACAAAGGTCTTCTCTGGGTTGATAATTTACATACTCCACATCAGGATCACGTTTACTCTTTTTTATGAGGATGGGAAATAAATGACAACTCACTGGTTTTTTCCAATCTAGTTTACCATCATTATACGCCTGTTCTATACCACATTTAATAATCCCCATCTCATCTTTTGAACCATAGGCACAAATGGCTCCTTCAATAGTAGGCGTTACCCAACCAAATTCTTGATCGTATACATATTTACCTGCACGTTTTACTTCGGCAATGCCCTCTTTAGACATATAGGGTTTTATGACTTCATAAAACTCATCTAATTTTTTAAGTTCCCACATCTCCATAGGAGCCCCTGCATCTCCGTCTTCACAACATCCACCCTTACATTTATTTAAGTCACATACAAATTGTTCTTCAATTACTTCATCGCTAATGAGAACATGATCAATTGCTATCATGGTAATAAAACTATTTAGGTAAAGATAGGCGAATATTTAACCTGCTTATTAGTTACGCCATTTAAAACTATTTATTAAGTGTTTAACATCTTCTATTAAAAACTGGTTCACAATACCCAAAGAATCGGCATTGGGAGCAGCATCAAAATAAAGTGCGCCTCTTAAAAAATGGCGTGTGGAGTCAGTTAAAAAAAATTGATTGGCAGTGGCAACATTGCCTCCAACTGTAAAAAATACACCCTTAATATTGTTTTTAGTAGATATTAATGAATCATCTATAGAATAAGCTTTAGCCGTATGTTTACCAGTTAAGGCAAATGCATGCTTCACCAATGTATCAAACTTATTTTTTCCTATTTCTTTGTAGCTCACATAAATACTCCCATTAAATTGTTTAAAATTAATGTTTATCCACCAAGGGTTTTCAGTACGCTCCCCAAAAAAAGCACTGTCTTTGGCAATACTAGCATACACAGGATACTCAAATGTATAGGGATACCCTGTTTGATCAAATACTTGGTATTTTTTTTCGGGAAATGTAATAGCATAATATCCAGTAGGCTTAGGCGTGAAGGGGCTATTACACGCTATCAGGTAAGTTCCCAACATTAAAAAAAACAATATAAATTCTTTACCCAAACTTCCCCAATTCCTCATGCTTCCAAATTAATAAATGTGAACATAACCATATTCATATTGTGCTAATTGTCTGCTGATTTTTCTTTGATGGTTACTTTAATTTTATTGATCCTATTTTTTTCAACTTCTAAAACAGTAAAGTCAAAACTACTTGTACTAACAACGGTATTAGGAACAGGAATTTCACCTGCAATTTCTAAAACTAACCCTGCCAATGAATCACTTTCTCCCCTATACGAATCAAAAGTTTCTGCAGTCAGTGCCATTACTTTACACACATCATTGATCATGGTTTTACCTTCAAAAATATAATTAAGGTCATCAATTTTTTTATGCCCGTCTTCCTCCTCATCAAATTCATCGGTAATATCTCCTATAATTTCTTCTAAAATATCTTCTAGGGTTACAATACCACTGGTTCCACCAAACTCATCTACCACAACTGCAAAATGTATTCGCTTTACTTGAAATTCTTTTAATAAATCGTCTATTAATTTTTGTTCATGTACAAAATAAGCAGGCCTTAATAAACTAAGCCAATTAAAATTATCGGGATGATTTAAAAAAGGAAGTAGATCTTTAGTATGAATCATTCCCACTACATTATCTAATCCATCTTTATATACAGGTAATCGGCTGTAATGCAAATCACGCACAATGTTTACCAGTTCAATAAAACTGGTTTCTTCATCTACCCCATGCACATCTACACGGGTTTTCATAATTTGCTTTACAGTGATATTTCCAAACTTTACAATCCCTTTTAAAATATTTTTTTCGTTTTCAGAAGCAGTATGATCTGTAGTAATATCTATTGCATGATCTAACTCTTGTAAACTGTACGAACTACTTGTACCAGAAGAAAGTTTTCGTTCTAGAATATCTGAATATTTTACCAATTTTTTACTAAGCCCAGCAGTAACATAGGTTACCAATTGAATAATGCCACCAAAATCTTTTGCGTATCGAATATTGTTTTGAGTAGCTAATACTTTGGGCATCACTTCCCCAAACAATACCAACACAAATGAAACAGTCAATACTTTTATTAAAAATTCTACCCATACAGCACCAAACTGTTCAAAATCAAATAAATCATCAATTAATAAATTAGAAATAATGATGATACTGATATTAATAAAACTATTGGCAATTAGCAATGAACCCAATAAGTTCTTAGGTTCCTCTAATAAATCTATAATTCGTAAATAAGGGGCTTGTTGTTTAGTTCTAATTAGGTTGATGTCTTTATGCGTTAATGAAAAAAATGCAACTTCGGCACCCGCTAATACAAAAGACATGAAAAGTAAAAAAATAAGCACCATAACAAGTACAGTAGTACCCTGTGGTTGTAATGCAGATAATAAATGAATTGAATCAATAAATTCAGAAACCGGGTGATAATCCAAAATAGGTTTTTTTAGTTAAGAAATAGGCAATACAAATTTATTGAATATGGCAATAAGTATTGAATTGCTTTATGATGATCGTTTTTTTAATTAAAAGGAAGCGCATCTCCGGGGTCTGTTAAATTAGGAGGCAATTCCCCAAAACCTTCATTACCATCCCCTACAGCCCCAGCACTATCGGCGCGTTTATCTAACATAATTAAGTTATCGCCTACCACTTCTGTTCCAAATTTTTTATTCCCTTCTTTATCCTCCCAACTTCTGGTACGCAATCTACCCTCTATATAAACCAAACTGCCTTTATGCAAAAATTTCTGTGCTAAATCTGCCAAGCCTCTCCAAAGCACAATAGTATGCCACTCGGTTTGTGAAATTAATTTACCTGATCTGTCTTTATAAGTTTCAGTTGTAGCCAAAGGAAATTTTGCAACAGCAATATTGCCTTCTAAATGTTGCACATCTGGATCTTTACCCAAATTGCCTATTAACATTACTTTGTTTACGCCTCTCATAGTATATTATTTTAGGTACTTAGGGGGATGTAATTTAAAAATACCTATTTTTTTGAAGATTCCACAGTATATTACAAAATACCGTATCAATTAACAAGACCTTTATAGTTGTTCATAATACTGGGTAATAAAACGAGGAAAGGCCAACTTGCTGGCTTGCTTTGCATTCACCCAGGTTAATCCCTTTAATGATGGGGGAATATTGGGCAAGTTAATTTCAATAAACTTACCCTGAATAAGTTGGTGGGTAAGCTGTTGCTTTTGATCTGTGGAAATATTCGTGATAGTTGCTTGCGGTATACCCAATTGTGTTGAAAGCCATTCATTAATTGTATCCTTGCTCCATGGAATACTTTGGGTAGATTCTACCAAATAAAACTCGTGCAATCCCTGCCAAATATCTTTGTTTACCCTTTGTGAAATACCCACCCATTGCTGATGTTTAAAAACAAAATAATACAACCACCTACTTTTTTTAAGCATGGCTTTAGCCTTTTTAGGTAATTGATTTACGGTACCCAATCGCAATGCCATACAATTTTTTTGCAAGATGCATGAAGCACAATTAGGCAAAGCGGGCTTACAAATAGTAGCTCCAAAATCCATGATGGCTTGATTGAATAAACCTGCTTTATTTTTAACCAAAACCTGTTGAGCTAACAGGGTAAATAGCTGTTTCCCTGTCAATGTATCGGTGGCTTCCTCTATTCCAAAATAGCGGGCAAGTACCCTAAAAACATTACCATCCAATACGGCATGGGGTAAATTAAAAGCAAAAGAGGCAATAGCAGCAGCCGTGTAAGGCCCCACTCCTTTTAACTTTAACAGATCTGCGTATTCTGTAGGAAATTGTCCACCTAGTTCAAAAGCAATATATCGGGCCGTAGACAATAAGTTTCTGCATCGGCTATAATAACCCAATCCTTCCCATAATTTAAAAACCATTTGGTCTTTTGCCTGGGCCAATTTTACTACAGTAGGATATTTTTCTACAAAGCGATTAAAATAAGCCAACCCCTGTTGTACCCTGGTTTGTTGCAAAATCACTTCACTCAACCAAATTTTATACGGATCATTCTCCCCCTTCCAAGGCATTTCTCTATTATTGTGTTGTTCATTCCATTGCATAAGCTGTTTGGCAAAGCGCTCAGCATGGGCTTTAGGAGGTAAAAGGGTGCTATTTTTGATAAATTTTGGCAAAATTTGTGGAAATTGTTAAATATATAATCAAATTTATAACTGTAAGTGATTGAATTATTTGATTAATGGGGATTAAATTGTTTAAATTAGTTATATCTTTCTTGCATAATTGAATCTTTTTAATTTACTTTAAGTGGTAAAATTGATACAAAATCATTTAAAATGAGAAAATCGGACCTCATCAATAATATTTCTGAAAAAACAGGCATCCCCAAAGTGGACGTTCTAGTTACTTTAGAAACCATGTTTAAGGAGGTAAAAGAAAATCTTTCTCAAGGCCAAAACATTTATATACGTGGGTTTGGAAGCTTTATAACCAAAAAAAGAGCTGCTAAAATTGGGCGTAATATAAAGAAGAATATTGCCGTAGAAATTCCCGAACATTTTATTCCCGCCTTTAAACCTGCTAAAGAATTTGTAAGCGAAGTAAAAAGCAGGCGCAAGTAAGCTACCTTTGCCAAAAGAGCATAGTTAAGTGAAAAAACAACAATATATTTTTGCAGCCATAGCTTTGGTGATTTGTGTAGGATTATACTTTGGTGGAAGAACCGTTCCTATTAAATCTACTGCTGCGCATTCCCAGGGTGATGGTCACGACCATGCACCTGAAAAATTAGACTTTAGAAAGAATATTTTAGCCGAAGCCCTTGCTAAAATTAAGCCAGAGCAAGCACAAAGAATTAACGCATTAGAAAATTCAGTAATAAGAGGAGACGTAAAAGACCAGCAAATTCATGTGTACCATCAGCTTGCTAGGTTCTGGAAAGATTCGGCTGGATTGTTCGAACCCTATGCATATTATACTGCGGAAGCTTCTAAGTTGGAAAATACTGAAAAAAACCTCACCTTTGCCGCCCGATTGTTTTTAGACAGACTAATGGCAACGGAACAACCAGCCATGCAAAACTGGTTGGCAAGTAATGCAAAAGTTCTTTTAGAGCGTGCCCTCAAAATTAATCCTGCTAATGATTCTAGCAAGATTGGCTTGGGCGCCTGTTATATATTTGGAAACCTTAGCAGTAACCCAATGGAGGGTATATTACCAATTAGGGAAGTAATACAACGCAACCCCAATAATGTATACGCACAAATGACGTTAGGTTTAGGTGGAAAAAAAAGTGGTCAATTTAGCAAAGCAATTGAACGTTTTCAAGCTGTTGTAAAAATAGATCCACTAAATGTGGAAGCAATATTTCATATTGCCGAATCGTATGACCAGATGGGAGATAAAACCAATGCAATTGTTTATTACACAAAAGCATTGCAAATGGTAGATATCCCAGAAGCAAAAGTAGAATTGGAAAAAAGAATCAACGAGTTGAGAAAATAAATTATTATTTAACTATTTAAAATGTTCTGGTATGCCTTGTGGTAAGAAGAGAAAGCGTCATAAAATTGCTACGCACAAAAGAAAAAAACGTTTAAGAAAGAATCGTCATAAGAAAAAGAATAAATAATTTTTCTATTGATCATATTTAAATGCACTGCACTCAATGTGTGGTGCATTTAATACTTATCTATCTGGTGCCGCTGAGTTCCTCTCCCTTCTGCAACTTTATTTCCTTTCCTTCCTTCTCCTCAGCCATTATTGATAGATTAAGTAGATAATCACTTCCTGCAATTGGGATAGTGAATTGTATTTTAAAGTTGCCATAGTGAACAAAGAACTGATTATAAACGCAGCTCCAACTGGTTTTGAAATTGCTTTATTAGAAGATAAAAAGCTAGTTGAATTGCATAACGAAACCACCGACATGAATTTTGCCGTTGGTGATCTTTACTTAGGTAAAGTAAAGAAACTAATACCCGGATTAAACGCCGCATTTGTAGATGTGGGCTTTGAAAAAGATGCATTTTTGCATTATACCGATCTTAGCCCCTTTATAAAATCTATTATTAAGTATACCCAAATGGCTATGAACGATAAAGAGCCAAATGGATTTGATTTTGCTAAATTCCAAGCAGAACCTGAAATTATAAAAACAGGTAAAATATATGAAGTATTGGGCGGAAAACCAAATGTATTGGTACAAATTTTAAAAGAACCCATTGCTGCAAAAGGACCCAGATTAAGTTGTGAAATTTCTTTACCCGGCAGATTTGTAGTGGTTACCCCATTTAATGAAATAGTTGCAGTATCTAAAAAAATACATTCTTCCGAAGAGAGAAAACGTTTACATAAAATTGTAGAAGCCATACGTCCTAAAAACGTGGGCATTATTGTAAGAACTGCTGCCGAAGGAAAAAGCACGGCCGAGTTACACCAAGATTTATTGGCCATTTTAGAAAATTGGAAAAGTATTCAGGTTAATTTAAAGGGAGCGGTTGCCCCTGTTAGAATTTTAAGTGAAGAAACAAAAACCACTTCTATCATTCGCGATTTATTAAGTGCAGACTTTAATAAAGTAGTGGTAAATGATAAAAATTTATTTACGGTTGTACAAAATTATATTGAACGTATTGCTCCCGATAAAAAAGATATTGTGAGTTTATATCAGGGAAGTGGACTGCCCATTTTTGATCAATATGGAATTACAAAACAAGTAAAATCTTCTTTTGGAAAAACAGTAAACCTGCCTAGTGGAGCTTACTTAATTATAGAACATACCGAAGCATTGCATGTAGTGGATGTAAACAGTGGGTATAAAAGTGTAAGCAATAATCAAGAAGAAAATGCGCTACAAACCAATATGGAAGCGGCAGAGGAAATTGCAAGGCAATTGCGCTTACGCGATATTGGAGGCATTATTGTTATTGACTTCATAGACATGAAATTGCCCGACAACAAGCGTAAAGTACAGGAGGCAATGGAAGGATTTATGAAAACAGATAGAGCAAAACATTCGGTACTCCCCATTTCTAAATTTGGTTTATTGCAGGTAACACGCCAAAGAATGCGTCCGGAAGTAAATATTAATACCTCAGAACATTGCCCTGTTTGCAATGGTACTGGAAAAATTACCTCCACTTTATTATTAGAAGATGAAATAGAAAAACGATTAAACTATTTAACTTCTCATGCACATAAAAACTTAACACTTACTGTTCACCCCATTGTGTATTCTCATTTAACAAAGGGATGGTTCTTTAATACCATCGTAAGAAAATGGAGTAAGAAATTTAAGACCAAAATTAATATCAAAGAAAACACCAATTATCATATTATTGAATTCCGCTTTTTTAATGAACATGAGGAGGAAATAAAATTGTAATGATTGCAAATACTTTATTTGAAAAATAATTTTTATAAAAAGAGTTATTTTCTTTGATAAAATATTCTATA
>JAVHPL010000130.1:0-31880 GCA_036170555.1 Sediminibacterium sp.
TTCAGGCACAAACCCAGTTTATCCAACAAGGTAGAATAGAGTACGAACAAAAAATTAATCAGCATACACCTTTAGAAGATGACGCTGATAATATTTGGAATGCGGAAAGAATGAAAGTGATTCCCAAATTTGTTACGGATGTATTTGAATTAAGGTTCAATTTGAATAAATCGGTGTATAAACTAGCCAAAGAAAAACCTGATAATAAGTATATGATGTGGGGAGCCAAACCCAATGGAACAGATCATAGCATGAGAGATGTACAAACTGGTATAGTGAGTGTTCAAAAAGAAGTATTCGAAAATACCTATATCATCAGAGACAGTGTACGCAACCTAGAGTGGAAAATATCCGATGAAACAAGAGATATCGCTGGGTTTGAATGTAGAAAAGCAGTTACCAAAATTTGCGATTCGGTTTATGTAGTTGCATTTTATACCGATCAAATTCCAGTGAGTGCTGGGCCCGAAAGTTTTGGAGGTTTGCCCGGAATGATTTTAGGTTTAGCCATACCCAGATTGTATACTACTTGGTTTGCTACCAAACTAGAATTAACAGAACCAAGTACTGCTCAATTAAATCCTACACAAAAAGGAAAGAAAGTAACAAGGCTTCAATTAGAAACAGAATTAAAAAAAGGAATGAAGAACTGGGGAAAAGAAGGAGCCAGAAGAATTTGGATGGCTCAATTATAAACCAGTTCAGGCTTAATGATAGGCTCGGATTTAAAATTAAGTTTTTGCTCTGTGTTAATTTAAGGGGTATGGCATTCTACCGTGTTCACTCCAGATAAGTTTTCAGATTGATACGGACTTAAAAAAGGAATATTCAAATTCAACCCACGCAACACCAACAATACCCCAATTACCAGTGAAAGTACAGGAACCAATTTTTTAATATTTTGTTTAATTCGAAAAGGCATTTGTTCACCCAGTACTACTATAAACATCATCGCAGGAATAGTACCTAGCCCAAAGAATATCATAAATAAAACGGCCGATTGAACTGTTCCGGCAACTACTGCAGCAGCAATGGCCATATAAACAAGTCCACAGGGTAATAATCCATTCATAATTCCAGCAACAAACATCCAGCCTATTTGCTGTTTTTTCATAATAAATTGAAGTGCTTTTATTTGAAATGAATTAAATGCAAAAGGCATAGTTATTTTTACCTTTTTAAACATTACAGGTACAATAACAGAAATTAATATAATAGAACCCAACACAATAGAAATTATTTGAGTGAGCCCAAACCAATTGATGCCTCTTCCTATTAAGCCAACCAATAAACCAATAGATGCATAAGAAATAACTCTTCCTATATTATAAAGCAATATTGCCACCCACTTCTTTGAGCCATTAAATGCTCTAAACGGAAGAGCTAAGGCCAATGGGCCACACATTCCTACACAATGAACACTGCCTCCAAAACCAACTAAAAATGCCGATATAATCAGTATATCCATGGCTTATTTAATAAAAATGGTTTGTTCGGTATAAAATGGCTTTTTATCGTAATCAAAGCTTACCCGCACAATATATTTACCCTTTATAAATAAGTTTTTATCATAGAAATAAGTGCCAGAAGCCGTATTTTTTAATGGCTGTTTCCTATCTGCTCTTTCTGATGCTGCATTATAAAAATGCACTTCACCTTTATTTAAGGATGCAGCAATTACCGAATCTATGGTGATGCGAATGGTATTAGCTGTATCAACAATGGTAATAGGTTTTACCATTGCATTGGCATTGGCTACCCCCTCTATATGTGAATTAAAAGCTAGTTCTTTATCATAATAATTGTCCTCTACCATTTCAGTAGTTAGCATCATACTTCTAATAACAAAATAGAGGATAAAGCAAACTCCTGCTACGTAGGCAATAATAATTCTTGTACCCCAACTCATACTTCTGTTTTAAAATTCACTGATAAATGTAGCTGTTTTTGTTTCCATCACCTTATTTCCACTCATCAGTTTAATTTCGTACTTCATTTTTCGCTTATGAATATTGGCGGGTAATACTTTAATAAAAAAGGTTTCTTCTGTTAGTTGTCTGCCTTTTAATGAATCTAATGGAATACCAATTCGTTCAATTTTTATTTGTGGGTCACTTGCCACTAAATGATAAGGTAGTGCTTTATTGCTTTTATTGGTTACTTTAATTCTATACAAATTACTGATGGTACCATCTGCATTTTCTTGAATACTTTGACCCGGTACGCGCATGATGGTTGCATCAAAAGTTGTTCTGGTTATAATTAATATGGTTAGTAATACCATCAAAATACCCAAAACGGCGGTATACGATTTTATTCTGTAAGTAAATTCGAATTTCTTACCCGATGCAATACCATTTTCTGAAGCAAATGTGATGAGTTCGGGTTCTTTACCCACTTTTTTCATCATCATATTGCAAGCATCAATACATGCTGTACAATTAATACATTCTAATTGCGTACCATTTCTAATATCAATATTGGTAGGGCAAACATTTACACACATTCCGCAATCAATACAATCTCCTGCGTTTTCTGCTGTTTTTTTCTTATTACGAGGTTCTCCCCTTAAATAATTATATGCTACAATGATAGAATTCTTATCTAATAATACTCCTTGTAATCTTCCATAAGGACAAATTACAGTGCATACAATTTCACGAACAAATGCATACACTACATAAAACGCCATGGTAAAAAAGAAGATGGCAATAAATCCTACTAAATGCGCCGAAACAGGCTCCTGCATTATTTTAAACAAGGAGTCTACCCCTATTATATAGGCTAAAAAAGTATTAGAAATAGCAAATGAAATTGCTAAGAAAATAATATGCTTAATTGTTTTTCTAATATATAATTCTGTAGTCCATGCTTTTTTATTGTTGATTCTTTGCTTATTACCATCTCCTTCTATTAAATATTCAATTTTTCTAAAAACCATTTCCATGAATATGGTTTGAGGGCAAACCCAACCACAAAAAATTCGTCCATATATTAATGTGAAAATGATTATGAATAAGATGAATATTAACATCCCAATCCCAAACATGATAAAGTCTTGCGGAGTAAAAAGTGTACCAAAGAAAATAAATTCACCTTCGGGAAAATTAAACTGAAACATGGGGTTTCCATCTAGCTTAATAAATGGAAGGGTAAAAAATAACAATAAATAAAAATAGCTTAGCCAAGTTCTGTATTGATATAATTTTCCCTTCGGTTGTAAAGCATAACTCCATTTTCGTTTACCCTCTTCGGTAATACTTGAATGCCTATCTCTAAACGATTCGTGACCAATTTCTTCATGCTGGTCTTGCTGATCTTGCGTACTCATCCTTACTAATTTTATTTTGCTTTAGCCGAATCTGCGGCTGGTGTTGCAGTTGACGCTTCCACAAATAATTCTCCTTGTTTTTCTTTTGCAGGGCTAGGATTGGTTCCTTTTAATGATTTTACATAACTAGCCAATTGCGCTATTTGAATTGGAGAATAATCTTCTTTCCAAGATTTCATTCCTTTTTCGGGCCAGCCATATTTTATACTGTAAAAAACAGATTTAATATCTCCTTTATGAATCCAATACTCATCTGTTAAATTAGGCCCAATACCTGGTGCACCATTTACAATGGCACTACCATTTTCTGCATGACAAGTAGCACAAGCACCCGGTTTAGTAAACAACGCTTTACCTGCTGCAATACCAGCAGCATCTTGCATTACCACCGTTTTTTCATCAACATTATTGGCAGACTTTTCTAAATAGGCTGCTTGCCTAACTGCTGCTAATTCCTGATCTATTTGCAATTCTTGTTGTTGTAATGGTCTTGAACCTGCAACATGATAACTATATAAATAAACAACTGCAAAAACAACACTTAATGCAACACCATATTGCCACCATATAGGAATATTATTGTCTAGTTCTTTTATACCGTCATAATCATGGCCTAAATCGAGCTTAACAATATCTTCCTGTGTGTTTCTATTATACAATTTATCGAACCAGTGAATCTTTTCAACTGCTTTAACAGGTGCTTCTGCTTTTGCTGCTTCAACTGCTTCAGATTCTTTGTTTAAAAATGTTTTGATACTGAATGCAAAATAGAAAATAATCAAAAGTTCTATTACCAATACGGCACCAATCATGTACATGATATTCTCAGATACTACAGTACCTGTAGAAACTGGTGCAGCAGTTTGAGCAGTTAAAGCCATTGAAGAAATACAAAAAAGAACCAATAATGAGGCTGCTTTATGAAGTGTTCCATTTTTTTTCTGTTCTGCTATTCTATTGCGTATAGCTAAAATAAATACATTCCCTAAAACGTAAATTACTAAGGCGAGCAAAACACTTATTCCTAGAAGCGTATAGGCAAACATACTATCATAAAATACATTCTGTGCTTTTACCGGAGTAGACGCGGCATCTGCAGCCTGAGCAAATAAGCTATTGGTACTCACTAACAATAGAGCTATTGCCATCAATTGGATGGCTTTACTTTTAAGCATTTGATGATATGTTTTTAATTTCAGTATCATATTGATTTTTTTATCAGTCTTTAATTGGTATATTACTTCTTTCATCCATTGCGTCTTTACTTGAACTAAAAACGTACCAAGTAACCACTGCAAAGAATATAGTAAAGATCAAAAGTGAAATCAATGGATAAATACCCACATGATCAATACTGGTTAAATAATTTTTAAATTTCATACTATTATTTTAATGCAGATTTTTTACTTCTTTTTCTGGCGCTTTCTTAAGATCAGTACCAATTCTTTGTAAATAAGCTATCAAGGCAATGATTTCTTTTTTACTATCTGCCTTCTTAATATTATTGGCTTTTAGTTCGGCTGCAATTTCATCTGCCTGAATTCTTAAATCATTATTAGCTTCCAAATCAAATCCCTTTGGATAAGGTACCCCCAAAGTTTGCATGGCCCTTATTTTAGCAGGAGTGGTAGAAATATCTAAATCATTCTCGTGCAACCAGCTATACGCAGGCATGATACTACCCTGAGATATTTCGTCGGGTGCATACATATGTCTGTAATGCCAGCTATTAGGATACTTACCCCCTTCGCGGGCTAAATCTGGTCCTGTACGTTTACTTCCCCATTGAAATGGATGATCGTAAACAAATTCTCCCGATTTAGAATAGTCTCCATAGCGTGCAACTTCATCACGAAATGGCCTAATCATTTGTGAGTGACAAGTATAACAACCTTCTCTTACATAAATGTCTCTACCCTGTAATTCTAAAGGGGTATATGGCTTAACCGTACTAATGGTTGGAATATTTTCTTTAACCAAAAATGTAGGTATTAATTCAACTGCTCCGCCTATTGAAACAACTATTAAACTGGTCACCAACATTTGCACTGGCCTGCGTTCAATGATAGAATGCCAATAAGCTTTCCCTGGAGGTAATGGGATAGATGCTAAAGCAGGAGCTTCTGCATGTTCCTCCTCAATTAATGAACCACTCTTGATGGTTTTTACTAGGTTCACTACCATTAAAATAGCTCCACCTAAATAAATGGTACCCCCAAGGCCACGTAAAATATACATAGGTAAAATACGGGTAACTGTTTCTAAAAATTGGTATTTTAACTGTCCTTCTGGAGTAAATTCTTTCCACATTAATGCTTGTGAAAAAGCTGCCCAATACATGGGAATAGCATATAATAAAATACCTATTGTACCAATTAAAAAGTGGGTATTGGCCCATTTAACAGAATACAATTTTGTATTAAAAATTCTAGGAACCAGCCAGTACAACATACCAAAAGTAATAAAGCCATTCCAACCCAATGCACCTACGTGTACGTGTGCAATAATCCAGTCGGTATAGTGAGCAATTGCGTTTACATTTTTTAGTGATAGCATGGGTCCTTCCAGGGTACTCATTCCATAGCAGGTTAATGCTACTACAAACATTTTAAGAATTGGATCTTCTTTTACTTTATCCCAAGCTCCTCTTAAAGTGAAAATTCCATTTAGCATACCACCCCAACTTGGTAAAATAAGCATAACGCTAAATGCAACGCCTAAGGATTGTGCCCAGTCGGGAAGTGCTGTATACAACAAGTGGTGAGGGCCTGCCCAGATATAGATAAAGATTAATGCCCAAAAGTGAATAATACTCCAACGATAAGAATAGATTGGTCTTTGCGAGGCTTTAGGAACAAAATAATACATCAATCCTAAATAAGGTGTTGTAAGAAAGAACGCAACCGCGTTATGTCCATACCACCATTGAACCAATGCATCTTGAACACCTGCATACCAGCTATAACTATGGGTTAATGAGGTTGGTAAAGCAAAAGAATTTACTATATGTAATAATGCAACAGTAACCCATGTACCAATTAAAAACCAAATTGCTACATATAAATGTCGCTCTCTTCTGGTTAAAATAGTGGCAAACATATTTACACCAAATACAACCCATACAAGAGTAACTGCAATATCAATGGGCCAAATTAATTCGGCATACTCCTTTCCTTCTGTTAATCCAAATGGTAAAGTAAGGGCTGCAGAAACAATAATTAATTGCCAACTCCAAAAGTGAATATTACTCAATTTTTTACTCCACATACTTGTTTTGAGTAATCGAGGTAGCATATAATAGCTTCCTGTAAAAATTCCATTTCCTACAAATGCAAAAATAACTGCATTGGTATGGAGTGGGCGAAGTCGTCCAAATGTTATATACGGAATTCCTAAATTAAGGGCAGGGAAGGCAAGCTCGAAGGCAACAATAACCCCCACAAGCATCCCAACAATAGACCATAGGATGGTGGCATAAGCAAAGTTCCGGACGATCTTGTTGTCGTAAGTGAATTTCTCTAATTGCATATTTATTGATTCTTAGGTTCTTGACTTTTATTGTCGAACAAAATTTTATTTGCTGGTGAAAAACTATCATCAAACTGTCCGGTGTTGGCTCCCCAAATAAATGCAATTAAAAAGCCAATGGCAACAAGTAAACTAACAGCTAATAATAGTGCAATCACAATCATTATTTATGTTTTTGATGTGTAGGATGTTGAGGATGTTCAGTTGATTTTGCTCTGGTAGAAATACCAAATGGTAAATAGAGTGGACAAAAACTAATGAAACTGGTTAATATAAAAATTCCAGCAAATACCAACAAGATTGTTGCAACTAATCCGCTAATTGCATCGGTATAATATAAAACGCCAATTAATAAGGCTACTAATACCCGAATGGCCTTGTCTAGTGCTCCCATGTTCTTTTTCATATATTGTTAGGTTGGTTAAACATTTTTGAAACAAAATTTATTGATATAAATTGACCCTATAAAGGTAGTTGAAACAATACTAATTGTGCTGATTGGCATAAGAATGGCTGCAATTAATGGGGATAATTGGGCAGTAACTGAGAAATAAATTCCAAACACATTATATATAAGTGATATAACAAATGTTAATTTAATTAATTTTTTAGATAAAATAGCCGCTTTTAAATAATGGTTTAAGTACGGTAAATTTTTGGCAAGTATAATGGCATCACTAGCAGGAGAAAATTGAAAAGTATTGTCTACCACGGCAAGGCCTATATTACTCTTACTCAAAGCACCTGCATCATTCAGCCCATCTCCTACCATCATAACCGTTGCATTTTCTTGTTGTAAGGAAGCAATAAAAGCTAATTTATTTTCGGGTGTTTGATTAAAATGATAGGAAACTTTTTTGCTAAAATGTTCCTGAAG
Source organism: Sediminibacterium sp. (assembly GCA_036170555.1). GTDB lineage: Bacteria > Bacteroidota > Bacteroidia > Chitinophagales > Chitinophagaceae > Sediminibacterium. Next base: position 7,737 of record JAVHPL010000130.1, read on the forward strand.
ATATTGAGCGGATCTATTATTGTCTCCACTTAATATAGAAACAGCATATGGCAATTCATTGATCATTAAATTGATATTTTCTCTCAATAAATTAGCTACTTGGTACTTTCCATATACTTTGTCATTTATTGAAATCCATACAGTTGAGCCATTAGCATCAGCAGCATCTGCACCAACAAATGAAGCAGAACCTGCTTTGTAATAGGTATCATTTTCCCATGCTTCTATACCAAGTCCGGCCACTTCTTTTATATTTTGCAACGGCATTTTTTCTACTTGCATGGAATGCGCAATACTTTTACTTAATGGATGTAAAGACTGCTCAAATAAAGCTGCAAAAACCATTTCGTGTGCCGTATTCAAAGGAATTCCTTCATATTTTACCGTAGAAATATTGGGGTAGGTAAGCGTGCCTGTTTTATCAAAAACAATATGGTTAATAAAAGGAAGCGTTTGTAAAATATTGGCATTTTTAAAATACATTCCTTTGTTACTGAATATATTTAGTAAAAATCCCTGTGTAAAAGTAGTGGTTAATAATAAAGCACATGGACATGCTACAATCAATACTGCAGTTAATGCATTCCAAGCATTAGTTGAATTTGTATTGATCCAATATACAAAGGCAGCAGCAGCAACACACAAAACAGCAAGTGCAAAATAATTACTGATGATCCCTATAAAAGTGTAGCCATTCTTTTCCTCTTTTTTAAACGTATCATTATTCCATAAACGGGTAAAATTGCTTTGCGAAAATGGTTTTATAACCAATAATTCTATTAACCCATTGGTTTGTTTTCCTCCTGCATATACAATACCTCCCATTTGAATCGTATTGGGTTCATTTTCACCGGTTACAAAACTGTAATCAATTTCTGCCTTACCCTGAATTAAAATACCATCAAATGGAATTACTTCATTGTTTCTGATTCGAATTGTATCGTTTACACTTATCTCATTTACAGGAAGATAGGTTTCTTCACCAGTTTCATTCAATTTACAAACCGCAATAGGAAAATAAGCTTTATAATCTCTGTTGAATTTAAGATTAGCAAAGGTTTTTGTTTGAAAAGCTCTACCCAATAACATGAAAAAAATAATTCCAGTCATGGTATCTAAATATCCAGCCCCAGTGCCTGAAACAATATCATATACACTTCGCAGAAATGTTACCAGTAATGCTAATGCGATGGGTGCATCTATATTGAGCATTTTTTGTTTAAACCCATACCAGGAATTTACAAAAAACTCTGCTCCGCTGTATACCAGTACTGGTATGGAAAGAAATAAATTGATTGTTCTAAACATATTTGGAGATAATCCATCCTTTGCCAATGAAGCTAAGCCCAAGTATTCTGGAAAACTCATCATCATAATATTGGCAAAACAAAATCCAGCAACCCCAATTTTAACTAATGATTTCCTAGAAATCATTTTTTGATCTGTAACAGTATTATTTTCATTATCTAAGGTAATATGAGGTTCATACCCAATTGAAGCCAATAATTCGGCTAAAGCCCTCACAGAAATTTTAAATTGATCAAAATGAATGGTTACTTCTTTTGAAGGAAAATTTACAGAAGAATAAAATATTGCCGCATTTAGTTTGCGTAAATTTTCAAGTAACCATAAACAAGAACTACAATGAATTTGAGGAAGGTAAAATTTAACAGCCGTTTGTTGCTGATTGGCAAAAGTAATAAAGGTTGCCGCAATAGTTGGATTATCTAAAAAAGCAAATTTAGCAATGTCTAAATGCACATTTTGTTTAACCCCAGCAATTGCATTAAAACTATAATAATCGCAGAGCTCGTTTTTATGTAAAATTTGATAAACCGTTTTACAACCTGAACAACAAAATACTTTTTCATTAAACAAAATTGATGAATCCTTACCGCAGGTATCTCCACAATGATAACAAGCAGTATTATTTTCAGCAGTTTTATTCATTTCAATTTCAACAAGATTATTTTAATGATTGGGATTGGTGAAAGGATGTTCATTGGGTAAAATAGAATTCGTCTTATATGATTTTTCTAGCTTAAAGTAGTTCTTTTTAAAACAACTACAAGACTTTGTTCTATTCTCAATCATTTTATACCAATTTAATTTTTCAGTAGTAAAATTGGTTAAAAATGCTTTTGCTAAAATTGATTGCGCTTCAATATCCCACTGTGGATCTTCTAGCATCAACGCTAAACGTCTTATTTTATGCATTAGTTTATGTTCCTTGCTTTTAGTAAGCTGCAAAAGATCCCCTAGGTTGGGCATAATGTCTTGCTCTTTTGTTGCCAAAAAAATTTTTAACACAGAAGGGAAAACCAATTTTTGTTCATACGTTACCAACGATTGAAACTCATTTTTAATATCGGTCATTAAATCGTTCATGACCTGTTTTTCTGGGGCTAAGCTATGCTGTAAATGATTACATTCCAGTGCATATTTAATTTTGAGTGCTAAAAGTGGATATACCTCCTCCAAAAGGTGGTTAATCATTATCTTAGTTTCATCAGCATGTTTACACATGTAGTTTATATTTACTACACAAATATGACTGAATTAAATTTTGTAAAACATGAGTTCAGCTAACATTAAACATGATTTTTGTCATGTTTTATATTTTAGTCTTCAATATTAGCTGTTTGAATCAGCATGGGAAGATTGATAATTTTAATTTTTTTACCGCTTAAGGATATTAATTTATCTTGATTAAATTCAGATAAAAGCCTAATACAACTTTCAGTAGAAGTTCCTACATAATCAGCAATTTCTTCTCTTGTAAGGTTCACCATGATGGTTTGCTGATCTTCTTCTAAGCCATAGGTGGCTTTTAAGAATAGCAATGCTTCGGCCATACGTTCACGAACATTCTTTTGAGAGAGAGACACAATATGATCTTCTGCTGTTTTGAGGTCATGGCTCATTTTTTTTACCATTTCAAACATCAACTTGGGTGTTGCATCCATGGCTTTAAAAAAATAATCCTTATCAATAATACAAATAGATGCATCTTCTAATGTAACTGCAGAAGACGCATATCTTTCGTTGGAAATTAAGGCTCTATATCCTACAACATCACCCGACTTTGCTAATCGCAAAATTTGCTCTTTACCATCATATCCTGTTGTAGTAATTTTAATTTTTCCACTATTAATACAGAATAATCCAGTAGGTAGTCCGTTTTCTGCAAAAACATATTGCCCTTTTTTATAAATATTACAAGATTTATGCATAGACATCTCTGTCAATTGCTCTCCTTGTAATACATTAAAAACAGAATGCATTCTCACATTACAATGCGCACAACCTGTTTCGATATGTAAAGGCTTCTTCATGTACTATAAAATTTATATGTAAAAATACTAAAAAACTAGTTTTTTAGCGTTTTATTAAAATAATTTGCCATTTCTTGATACACTTTTACCGAATTAGTAAAATCAATCAATTGTGTATCAAAGGTTAATACTTCAATTAAAGCACAGTTTCCATTCTTCATGATTATTCTAATGTTAATATCAAAGATTCTTTAGCATCAATCTTAAACTTATCACCTACTTTTTTATCAGCCAGTATATTAACGGCTGAACCATATTTTTTAGTGCATTCAGTATAGTCTTTCAAATGAATCTCCTTGGCATTTGATCCCGTGTTAAATACACACATGATGGTTTCATTTTCATCATACCTAAAATACACATATAATCCATCTACGGGAAGATATTGCATCATTTTACCGGTTTGCAGTGCAGGATGATTTTTTCTAAACTGGGCTAATTTTTTTACATAATCAAAAGCAGCATTTTCTTGTGAATTTCTTCCACTCGAAAGAAATTTATTTTGTTTGTCTCCTTCAAAACCTCCGGGAAAATCTAGCCTTACCATGCCATCATTGGGATTCTTAAAATTTTTCATCCATATTTCAGTACCATAATATAATTGTGGAGTGCCTCTGAGTGTAAATAACAAACTCATTCCCATTTTATATTTGTTCATGTCTTCCCCAATTACCGAAACAAATCTTTCCATATCATGGTTATCTAAAAAAATCCAATTTTTTTCAGGGGCTTTATACAATAGATCTTGTGCCAAAGTCATATATAATTTATTGGCGCCATCCGTCCAACCAAAAGGTTTGTTGATAGCATCCATCATAGCATAACTTAATGGAAAATCTAACACAGATTGTAGATTATGTTGAAAAGCAGGCTTAAATGTATTTTTTGTAAAATAAGCACTCCCAGCTACTGTATTAGAAACGGCTTCTCCTACAATCGTGATAGTTGGAAAATCATTTTCCAATGCCTTATTTACTTTATTTAAGAAAGCTTCATCACAATATTTATAAGTATCTACCCTCCATCCGTCTATTCCAAATTCTTCTACTGTCCATAATGCATGTTGAATTAAGTAATTAGCTACATAAGGATTGCGTTGATTTAAATCTGGAAGATGCGGCACAAACCAACCATCTAGCATCACTTTTTTATTAGCTTCATTTCCATATATATTCATCAAAGCCTCTTCTCGGTGATTGCTGCTAGTATATTGATTCCATTGATTAATCCAATCTTTTGATGGAGCATTTTTATACATCCAATGTTCAATGCCAACATGATTATACACTGCATCTTGCACTATTTTAATCCCTTTTGCATGGGCTGCTTGTATCAATTTTTTATACCCATCATTCCCACCAAATCTTTTATCAACCGTATAATGATCGGTAAACCAATATCCATGATATCCCGCCATTTTACCAGCTTGCTCACTTTCAAGAGGCATATCATTTTCTAAAACAGGTGTTAACCACAATGCAGTAACGCCTAATTCATTAAAATAATCTAAATGATTGATAATACCTTGCAAGTCTCCTCCATGACGTAAAATAGGGGTACTTCTATTTACACTTGTATCTTTATAATCTTCCCACTGATCATTGGTTGGATCTCCATTACTAAAGCGATCGGGCATGAGTAAATAAACAAAATCTTTATTGGTTACCCCTTGCGCAAATGCTTTACCCATCCCTTTTCTCCTTGCTTTTAACGGCCAATAAACTGCATGTGCTTTATAGTCTTGTATAAACTCTATCAAAACATCTCCGGGCTTGGCATTGGGCGATATCATTAAATCTAGAGCTACGTATTGCCCATTTTCGAATGTGTGAATTTTTTGTAATTGAACTCCTGGGTAGGTAACTTTTATTTGTTCATTTTTAAATTGATCATATTCACCTTTAACAATTACTTGCACTTTATTCCACTTCATTCCAACAAACCATGAAGATGGATATAGCGTTGCGTAATAGGATGCAAAGGATAAGGTAGCAAATGCAAAAATGCCTAGGCAAACTGTAAAAATCTTTTTTTTCATCTAAATTTCGTTAAATAGATTGTTGTAAAAATATTAATCTTTCGATTGAATAAATAATTTAGCAAAAATGCCAGCAATGATCATAGAAACGCCTGCAATACCTATCACATTCATGGCATTTTCTCCTACCAGTGTTAATACAATTCCTCCTAATAATCCTGCAGCAATTTGTGGAATAGTTATCGTGGCATTAAAGATGCCCATATAAACACCTGTTTGTTTAGGAGGAAGCGAAGATGAAAGTATAGCATAGGGTAATGCTAAAATTGCAGCCCAGGCAATTCCCACTCCTACCATTGGAATAAATAAAAGATTTTTATCTTTGATCAGAAGCATTGAGATAAGGCCAACTCCTCCACAAATTAATGAAAACATATAGGAGTTTTTTCTTCCAAATTTGTTAGCCAACGGAGTTAATACCAAAGAATATAATGCAGCAAATAAACTGTACGCTGCAAAAATAACACCAGTCCAATCTCCTGCATCATTAAATAGTTTTGAATGAGGATCGGTTGTTCCCCAAATATTTTGCGCAATAGCTTGCGTAGTATATACCCACATTAAAAATAAAGAGAACCAGGAGAAAAATTGTGTTACAGACAATTGCCACATGGTAGCTGGAATATTTTTTAATAAGGTTACAAAAGGTATTTTTTCTGATACCTCATCTACCTCCAGATTGTTATACTTCGCATATTCTTCAGGAGGATATTCTTTTGTTCTAAATGATGTCCAAAGCACACTTAAAAGCAATGCACCACCTCCAAAATAAAATGCCCAAATTACTGTAGGCGCTACTTTTTCACCAGCAACTGGTTCGTTTGCAACATGAAAAATATTGGTTAACACATAGGGTAACATAGAACCAATAAATGCGCCAGTATTAATTAAAAAACTTTGTATTGCATATCCTTTGTTTCGTTGAGCTTCGGGAAGCATATCACTTACCAATGCTCTAAATGGTTGCATGGTTACATTAAAGGAAGTATCCATCAATAATAGCATGGCTGCACCAAAGATCAATGCAGGTAATAAGCTGGCAAAATGTTCGGAATTAGGCATGAAAAACATAGCTAAAGCAGAAACAATTGACCCTCCAAAAATATAAGGTATTCTTCTGCCTAGTCTTGTCCAAGTTTTATCACTGGAAGATCCTACAATTGGTTGTACAATTAACCCAGCCATTGGTGCGGCAAGCCAAAATAAACTAAGGTTATGTGGATCAGCACCAATAGCAGATAATATTCTGCTGGTATTGGCATTCTGTAATGAATACCCAATTTGAACTCCTAAAAATCCAAAACTCATGTTCCAGATTTGCCAGAAATGTAAGAGGGGTTTAGTACTACTATTTTTGGATTGTACGGTACTGGTAGAAAGGGACATAAAAAAAATTTAATGGCAAGTAAATGTCAATTTTACACAACTCAATATACAATAAAAAACATCCTCTTTTGAAGGATGTTGAGTATAAAATTATGCAAAATGATGGCTATATCACAAAGCCATCGGGCAATATGGCTCTCTTTTTTACCACAACAATACCGTCTTTAACGGCATATAAAGGATGATCTATATTGGCTAAATGCTTGCCCCCATTAATTCTTACATCATTTCCAATACGGCAATTTTTATCTATGATAGCATCTTTAATATAGCAACGTTCCCCAATTCCAATTTTTGGCAAACCCTTGCCTATATTAATTTCCATTTCTTCTATAGTTTCATAATAATCATTTCCCATGATATAGGTATTTACAATGGTAGAACCCAAACCAATTCTAGAACGGATACCTACTACACTTTGCTCAATTCTGCTAGCATGTATAATGGACCCTTCTGCAATGATGGTTTTTTCTAAAGTAGTGCCACTTATTTTAGCAGGAGGTAACATACGAGCCCTTGTATATACCGTTTTTTGATTATCAAATAAATTAAACAAAGGAACTTCTGCTGTAAGGGCTAAGTTGGCTTCATAAAAAGAATAAATATTACCAATATCAGTCCAATATCCATCATACTGAAAACTAGCTACATTGTAGTTTTCAATAGATTCGGGAATAATTTCCTTACCAAAGTCAGTAGCATTAGGATATACATCATTCAATAGTTTATACAATGCTTGCTTATTAAAAATATATATCCCCATGGAGGCCAAATAATTTCGGCCAGCACGTTGCATTTCCGCTCCTGTATCACTTACCCAATCGGGTAAAATTTCTTTCTTAGGTTTTTCAATAAAGGTGGTAATACAATTGTCTGCATTGGTTTTTAAAATTCCAAATTCAGGTGCATCCCTATCATCAACTGGGATAGTAGCTATGGAAATATCCGCCTTCCGATCTTTATGATTTTGTAACATTTCACTAAAGTCCATTTGATACAACTGGTCTCCACTTAAAATGAGTATATAATCAAATTCAAGGTTAGAAATATGACGCAGTGATTGACGAACCGCATCTGCAGTTCCTTGAAACCAACCCGGATTATCGGGTGTTTGCTCTGCGGCTAAAATATCTACAAATCCTGTACTAAATGCACTAAAATGATACGTGTTTTTAATATGCTTGTTTAAAGAAGCAGAATTAAATTGCGTTAACACAAACATTCTATTAATATGGCTATTAATACAATTGCTGATGGGAATATCTACCAATCTGTATTTTCCTGCTATGGGAACTGCTGGCTTTGAACGACTAACGGTAAGTGGAAATAATCTTGATCCTGCTCCACCCCCTAAAATAACAGCTAAAACGGAGTTTGAAATTGATTTCATATGGTTTAATTACAATGGTTGTTTATTTAAAATCATTTATTGTATACTATTATAAACTTGTTTATACTGATCCACGGTACTTTCCCAACTATGGTCTATTTGCATCATTCTTTTTCTCATCCATTCTATATGAACTTTATCTTGATATACAGAAACTGCTCTACCTATCGAGTAGTCTATATCATGTATACTAGCCTGATCAAAGCGAATTCCAAAACCTTCAAAATCGCCCATATCTACCACAGTATCTCTTAATCCGCCTGTATTTCGCACTATTGGCACTGTGCCATATCTCATTGCATACAATTGGTTTAATCCACATGGTTCTACCCTACTAGGCATTAACAAAAAATCGGCACTTGCATACATTTTATGACTTAGTTTTTCATCATATCCTATTACAGCATTGAATATTCCTGGATATTCCGAAACCATTTGTTGAAATGCCCATTCTACTCCTGTTTCTCCGCTTCCCAATATAAGAAATGATGCGTTACCCTGAGTATTATATATAGCTGTTTTAATGGCATTTGGCAAAATATCTGCGGCTTTTTCTCCTACTAAGCGTCCTATGAATACAAAAAGTGGTTTTACAGGGTCAAGACCAAATTCTTCACAAATGGCTATTTTATTATTTTCTTTACCCTCCATCACATTTTTTACGCCAAAATGATGTGTTAAATAATGATCGGTTTGTGGATCCCATACTTCATTATCTATTCCATTTAAAATGCCCAAACATTTTCCTTTTTCATATTCAAATAATTTTTCTAACCCATTGGCATTTTCTCTTAACTCTTGCATATAACTCCAACTTACCGTTGTTACTTTACTTGCACATTTAACGCCTGATGCCAATGGATTAATTCTTCCTTCCCAATCCATCATACCTCTTTTCCAAAGATCCCAACGTGGAATATAGATGCTTTTATCCCAACCCATCCATCCTTGATATTGACCATTGTGTATGGTAACTACAGTAGGTATTTTAGCCAAAAATTGATAGTCATAACAATATTGCATCATAAATGGAATCAATGCAGTATGGTGATCGTGACAATGAACAATATCCGGACGATGTTCCCAATTACTTAACCAATTTACTACTGCAATTTGAAATGCAGTGAACCTTTCTGCATCATCATCATAGCCATATATCTTTTGGCGGTCTAATAACCCATTGATGTCAATTAAGTAAAGATCAAAACCCAATTTATTGGTTGTTTCTTTAATTACAGTGAAATCGAAATACCAATTACCTAAATTGGCATTTCCTTTAAAATCTACCGTCCAATCATTATCATATAGAAATTTAGTTCTATACATGGGCATTACCACTTTGGCAATATCTCCTGCTTTACACTGGTATTTGGGTAAAGCACCCACTACATCTCCCAAACCTCCTGCTTTTGCAACTGGATAACACTCTGCACTTATATGAATAATCTCCATTGAATTGAATTTTTTATAACTTTTTTCAAGTTAAGTATTAAACTGATTCTATCAAATTTCAACTTAAAATTTTTCCTTCCTAAAATTCTTACTATTTTTAAAGCATTCAATTAAAATTTTAACGATTGTCATGAGCCAACCTACTAAATGGTCACAATTTGGAACACTAATTACCGTGTTTTTTTTCTGGGGATTCGTTGCAGCAAGCAATGATATTTTAATCCCCGTTTTTAAAAAGGCGTTTGACCTGTCGCAAGCACAAAGTCAAATGGTATCCCTTGCATTTTATGTAGCCTATACAGTAGGTTCGATCATTTACTTTGGAGTTTCTAAATTAATAGGGAATGACCTTTTAAATAAAATTGGTTATAAAAATGGGATTGTCCTTGGATTAATTATTTCGGCTATTGGAACTTTATTATTTTATCCTGCCGCTAATAATGCATCATTCACCTTAATGATTACTGGTTTATTTATTGTTGGGCTGGGCTTTTCATTACAACAAATTGCTGCCAATCCACTTGCTATAGTAATGGGAGATCCAAAATCTGGATCACAAAGGTTAAACCTAGCAGGAGGAATTAATAATTTTGGAACAACTATTGGACCCCTTTTAGTGAGTTTTGCCATTTTTGGTAGTGTTGCAAATGGTTCTACAGAAGCTAGTATTGAAAGTGTAAAAATACCTTATCTTATTTTGGGAGTTGCATTTGTACTAGTAGCTATATTTTTAAAATTCTCCTCTATTCCTAATAAAATTGATTTAGATACTGTTGCATCTGAAGAAGCGGAAAGTACAAGCAAAGTTTTGCATAGAGCATCTGCTTTTAATTATCCTCAATTGATACTGGGGATGATTGCCATTTTTGTATATGTAGGCGTAGAAGTATCCACAGCAAGTAATTTGCCAGAATACATGAAGCAACACATGAATATCAGTACAGATAAAATTGCCCCATTTGTATCATTATATTGGGCTAGCTTAATGATGGGTAGATGGACAGGCGCAGTTGGTGCATTTGATGTAAGTATGGGTGCTAAAAAAATACTCAACTTTGTAATGCCCTATTTAGCTTTTGGTGTTTATTTAGCTGTAAACGCTATAGCACAACATGATATTAGTATATTTTACGTGTATGGATTAGTCATTTTAGTAATGATTGCGGGAGATATATTAAGTAAAGGAAACCCTGCCAGAATGTTATTAATTTTTTCTGCACTTGGCATTACTGCATTAATCATAGGAATGCTTACCAGTGGTATGGTAAGTGTATTTGCATTTACTAGTGTAGGTTTATTTTGTAGCACGTTGTGGCCTTGCATATTTACTCTTGCAGTTGCAGGCTTAGGCAAACATACCAACCAAGGAAGTAGTTTATTGGTGATGATGATTATGGGTGGAGGTATCATTAGTTACCTTCAAGGTGTAATTGCTGCTGATAATTTATTAGGTATTCAGTTTAGTTATATTATGGGAGTAATTTGCTTTAGCTATATGGCATTTTATGCCATTCGTTCAAAAGCAATTTTAAAATCTCAGGGCATTGACTATGATGTTAAAGTAAGCAGTTCACATTAATCATACATAATATAATTAAGATGAATACAAAAAAAGAGCCTCAGATAAACAAAGCAATGGAACCTCTTGCTATTGGAATTGATATTGGTGGAACTGGCACTAAATATGGTATTGTAGACAGAGTGGGCAATTTGCTTTTTTCTGGAGAAATGAGCACTAAAAAACATGTAACCGTAGAGCCTTTTATAGATGAGCTGTATTTAAGTATTGCACCATTCATTGAACAAGCAGGAGGAGTTGGTAGAATCAAAGGAATTGGTATTGGAGCGCCCAATGGCAATTATTATAAAAATACCATTGAACATGCGGCCAATTTACCTTGGAAAGGCATTATCCCTTTTGGAGAAATGGTACAAGATAAATTTAAAATGCCAGTAGTGTTAACCAATGATGCGAATGCTGCTGCCATTGGTGAAATGATGTATGGAGCTGCACAAGGTATGAATGATTTTATTATGATCACTTTAGGTACTGGTGTTGGAAGTGGAATAGTTGCTAATGGAAAACTAGTATATGGCCATGATGGTTTTGCCGGAGAATTAGGTCATACCATCATTATACCTGATGGTAGATATCACGAGGGTACCAAGAAAAAAGGTTCATTAGAAAGCTATGCTTCTGCAACAGGTGTAAGATTGAATGCGTTGGAGTTTTTAGAAAAAACAAAAACACCTAGTTTACTCAGATCCATTCCTAAAGAAAAAATAGATTCTAAAAAAGTTCATGATGCCGCAACGGAAGGAGATGAACTTGCCAAAGAAATATTTGACTATACAGGAAAAATATTGGGTATGGCTTTAGCCAATTTTGTGATGTTTTCTAATCCAGAAGCTATTGTATTGTTTGGTGGTTTAACAAAAGCTGGGGATTTTATTTTAAAACCAACCAGAGATTATATGGAAGAGAACTTAATACAAGTATTTCAAAATAAGGTAAAAATTTTAGTGAGCCATCTTAAAGAATCAGACGCAGCCATTCTTGGGGCTTCTGCTTTAGTGTGGGAAATGAATTAAAAAAACCGCAGGTACTGGTCGCTGTCCTTCTTTATCGCTGGGCCGTATGGTTTGTTTGCCATTAATGAGTAAACAACTACTGCCGCCCCCATCTAAATTGAGGGCTTCCATACAACCAATATCTTTTAATAATTTGGCCAACTGTTCTAGATCTACTCCCTCAGCCCTACCAGGGAATCGGCCTTCAACAGCCATAATAATTAATTGGCCATTTTTTGTATAACCCATGGCTGTTCTAGGATGTTTATCTAGTATGGCCCTTCCACTAAATTTTAATTCTTCATTATTCGTAATGTTTATATTACCATTTTGTATTAGTACAGGGCCACCACCCACGGCAGTTTGCATTTTCCATTTAGTAAAATGTACTGGTTGTTTAAATTGATTTACCCTTAAATAAGCAATAGAATCTTTTATTGCATTCACTACCTCTTGAGTTGCCAATGGATACATTGATGAAGAATCTGTATAAAGCCAAGCAATATCTGCCTTTCTTTTTTTGCTAATGCCAATAGCACTACCCAGCATGTGTTTGTAAGTAAGCGAGTCTTTGCCCTTGCCTGCCAATGTATGTAAATTATAGGCAAGCATTTTCCCTTGATTGATTACTGTATTTAAATTGCTATTGTGTGCGAATTCAAAAAAACTACTATTCACCACAATCAATGGGAACTGTTCTTTTTGATAATATTCAAAAGGCGTATATCTTTTACCCGCTCCAACTACAGTAGAGAATAACAGCGATTTATTTTTTAAATCAGCTTCTACATAATACGCACTATTGGGTTTTCCATTAATAGAATCATTGGTAAAATACACATGTACCCCACTAGGTAGTGGTTGATACAAATGATCTACATTCTGCCAATGCATTTGTGCATGCATAAATGCAGGGCAAAGCAAGAAAAACAAAAAACATATTCGCATTAAAGGAATGATTATACTAACCAGAAATTAAGACAATAAATTTTTTTCGGCAATCCATTTATTTTTTCCAAAACCCGGTATTACATGTTTATCGCTATGATAAGAAGATCTAACCAATGGGCCACTCTCTACATAATCTAACCCAATAGTGTATCCTATTTCCCTTAATTCTGCAAACTCATCTGGATGCACAAATCTTTGTACAGGAAGATGTTTTTTGGTGGGTTGTAAGTATTGGCCCAAGGTAAGTACGTCTACGCCAGCATTTACTAAGTCTTGCATGGTTTGAATTACTTCTTCTTTTGTTTCTCCTAAACCTAGCATGATACCCGTTTTAGTTCGCATGCCCCCTTGCTTTAATGTGGCTAATACGTCTAAACTTCTTCTATATTTTGCTTGAATTCTAACTTGCTTAGTGATTCTTTCAACTGTTTCCATATTATGACTTACCACTTCGGGCGCTGCATCAATAATTCGTTGAATTTGGTCTTTAAACCCTCTAAAATCAGGAATTAATGTTTCTAAAGTTGTTGTGGGGTTTAAATTTTTTATTGCTTTAATGGTGTTGTACCAAATGATAGATCCTCCATCTTTTAATTCGTCTCTATCCACACTAGTAACCACGGCATGTTTTACTTTCATCAAATGAATGGCTTCTGCTACTCGTTGAGGTTCATCCCAATCAACTGCATCGGGCCTACCTGTTGCTACTGCGCAAAATCCACAGCTTCTGGTACAAACATTTCCTAATATCATGAAAGTTGCAGTACCCTCGCCCCAGCACTCTCCCATATTTGGGCAGTTGCCACTTTCACAGATCGTATGCAATTTATGGGTGTCTACAAGCCCACGAACCTGTTTATAACTTTCTCCTAAAGGTAATTTAACCCTCAACCAATTGGGTTTCTTTAGGGGATTTTCTACTAATTGGGTTGTTTCTATTTTGGGTACAACAGGAAGTTCTTGCATGAATCTATTCAAATTTGAATAGCAAATTTACTTACTTTCTTCTACCAAAAGTAATAGCTGCGTATGCATTAAAAAAGAAGTTTTTTTCCTTATTTAGTAAAACAATGGGCATTTTTTGAGCATAAAATTCTGTATTAATCCCAATTTCAATGGCAGAAATCATTTCATTATATCTTCCATAATCAAACCTCAGGGCAAGTTTGGCATGTGCTCCAGGAACAATTTTAGTTTCTCCCAAGCCTTTCGATATTCCGCCCTTGCCTAAAATAATTGTTGGATCTAAAAACAAGTTTTCATTGTCGGGAGTATACTTAATAGATTCTCTTAACCCAGTAGTAGGATTTTGAATCTCTAGATAATAGGGTTTTAACAAACCTGCTGTAATACCCGCTCCATATATGGCAGACAAAGCCACCCCATTTTTATTTCCCTTTCCCCCAATTAATTTTTGTTGACCAATTCCTGCTTTGAAATAGTAGAAATTATTTTGCTTCCCATAGATATAACTAGAAATGATAATAAACCCTTGAGAAGCAGAAATAGTTGGGACCCGTTCTTCCTTGATACTTTTACGTTCTCCAAACTCCATCCACCAAAGATTGGTTTTGGTGATTGTTTTGTATTTGCCATGCTCATAAAACATTCCCCAACCATCCGTGTTGAGTTTGATTCCAAAAGCCCCCTGCTTTTGAAATATAAGTGCTCCTTCCTCTTCCTGTTTAATCAACCGATTAATTCTTTCCCGTTTCTCTGCTTTTTTTTGATTGCGAGACTGAACAGTTTCTGGAATGGTTTTTTTCTGGGCCATTAGTATGCTGCCAGCAAAAAGGAATAGTACAAAAAATAGTTTCTTCACTTCCATGTGATTTGTTACTTGTAAATTTATGGCAAAATTGATGCAATGACTTCACAAATTATTTATAAAGGTGATTTAAGAACAATGGCAACCCACCTTCAAAGCGGTACCATTATGGAAACCGACGCCCCTTCAGATAACCAAGGAAAGGGAGAACGATTTTCTCCAACAGATCTGGTAGCAACTGCTTTGGCAACTTGTATGATCACTACCATGGGAATCAAAGCCAATACCATGCAAATTCAACTAGATGGTACTACTGCCGATGTTACCAAAATAATGGCAAGTGACCCTAGAAGAATTGGCAAAATTATAGTTCATCTTTTTTTTCCTAAAACGCTACAATTAAATGAAAAACAAAAGGAGATATTAGAAAGAACTGCTCGCACCTGCCCAGTTGAAAGAACTTTACATCCCGATGTTGAACTGGATTTTCAGTTTAACTGGTAAATAGATGCAGTTTACTTTATTTCCGTTGCCTCATTTCAATTAACAATTGATTTTTCTGAGTTCTTGTGCCACCCTGCTAATAGGTAAGCCCATTACATTGTAAAAATCTCCTTGAATAGAAGCAATCCCAATTACCCCAATCCACTCTTGAATGGCATAAGCCCCTGCTTTGTCGTAGGGCTGATATTGATTTACATAATAGGAAATTTGTTCATCACTAAGAGTATGAAAAGTTACCTTAGTAACTTCAGAAAATGAATATTCTTCCTCCCCTTTTTTTATAACAACTCCTGTGATTACGTTATGTGATTTACCAGAAAGACTGTTAAGTATGGTAATAGCTTCTAATTGATTAGCTGGTTTATTAATAATAGTTTCATTTAATACAACAATTGTGTCTGCAGCCAGTATCACTTGATCTTCCACATATTTATGCTCATTTATTAAAAAGGTTTTAACGGCAGACGCTTTTTCACGAGCTATATGAATGGGAACTTCTGATACAGGTAAATTTTGCGGGTAGGTTTCGTTGGTGCTTTGTACAACAATAGAAAAAGGAATTTCTGCCCATTCTAATAATTGTTTTCTCCTAGGTGATTGAGAAGCTAAAATAATTTCTTTCATGAAATATACTAATGATAGAATTTAAAAAATAGCATGGAAACTATACCAGTAAACATGATCAACTTTACGATGGTACTTATTTGATGAAACTGTTTTGCATTTTGGGCTTTAAATAATAAACGTAATACTATAATAAGGGGAGCTACAATTAATAAAATACAATAGGCAGCACTTAGCCACCAACCCAACCCAAGCACATAAATTTGCAAAATTACCAATGAGGCTATTAACACCACTATCCATACTGCCACAAAAACCTTACTGGCATTAATTCCCCAAACAATTGGCATAGTAGTACATCCATATTTACGATCTCCATCTATATCTTCTATATCTTTTATTACTTCTCTAATTAAAGAAATAATAAAAGCAAATGATGCATAAATAATCATCCATCTAAAAAACCGAACTTCCTGGGGTTCTACTTGAAGTAACTGGTTAATATGTAAAGGATATTTTGAAAAAAATAAAATGACAATTACCCAAGCAGTAAGCAGAGAGATAAGTACATTGCCAATTAATAACTTTTTTTTAAGCGTAGTAGAATAAAACCAGAGTAAAATGATCGCTACCATATTTGCCAATACCAAATGCCAGTAATATTGTATTGGTAAAGCAAAACTTGTAAAGAATAGACCACACATACTTAAAAAAAGATGCCAAAAAATAACCCACCTTCTATTAATAATTTTATTTACTACCACTTTGGTAGGTTTATTCACCTGATCTATATTTTGGTCGAAATAGTCATTGATGATATAACCTGCAGCAGCAATAAAAACAGAGGCAAATACCAGTGCAATAAACCGTAATGATTCATCTGGATTTGCCAACCTAGCTAAGGGATAAATTGGTTCATAGATGCATATTTCGAATAATACTTGGGTAAGTATTATAAACAAAAGGTTGGGCCATCTAACCAACCTGAAAAATGCAATGAAGAGTTTCAATATAATTGATTAAAAAAGTGAATACGCTTATTCAGAACGAATTAGATCTATATTATTCCAATCTCCTTTTAATTTAAGCACTTTTTCTATAATATCTCTTGCGCATCCCTCACCTCCTTTAAAAGAAGAGATATATTTAGAAACTCCTTTAATTTCCGAAACAGCATCAGCCGGACAACAAGAAAATCCTACCAACTGCATTACTTCATAATCTGGAATATCATCTCCCATATACAAGCATGCTGATATTGGTATATGTTGGGTTTCAATAATGGATTTTAATAAAGCAGCTTTATCGTTTACCTGCATATACACTTCCGTTATACCTAGTTTATTTAACCTGTTGATTACTTCAGCGGAATTTCCGCCCGAAATAATGATCACTTTATACCCTTTTTTTATAGCAAGCTGCAAAGCATACCCATCTTTAATGTTCATAGTTCTGGCCATTACCCCATTGGGCAATATCAATAGGTTACCATTGGTTAACACACCATCAACGTCAAAAATGAAACAGGTTATTTGAGTTAAATTATCCAAACGATTTTTTTATTTTTGGTTATCTCTCCATTCGTATACCCAAGCACTTTGAATCATTTCTAAATGACCTTCTGTACTTTGTTCTTTTGTTCCAGCAAAATTAGGAATCGTTAAAATCCATTCAAGTAAATCGGTAAACCTAATTCTATAAATTTTGCCTTCATTAAATTCGTCCCCAAATTTCTCATAAAGCTTCATGGCAATATCTTCATGATCGCTCCATTGTATAGGTGGCTCAAAATGACTCATAATTCATTGTTTTTTTATTAAATATTATTCTCCCAAAAATTGGGTTTGATCTGGTATGGTAATATGTACTTCACCTGTTCCATTTTGCAATATACATTGACAGCCCAATCGAGAGTTAATTTTTGGATTCACCGCTCTATCTATAAAATCCTCTTCACGATCATTCAGCTCTTCTAAAAATTCACTCCCTTTATTTACATATAAATGACAAGTACTACAAGCACATACAGCACCGCAATTATGATGTAAATCAATTTCATGGTTTAAACAAACCTCTAATAAACTTTGGTCTGGTTCAATATTGGTTAAGGTAATTGGGCTTAACCCTTTCTGTTCAAAATTTATATGAATCGTATACATAATGATTGATTTGGATTGCAAAAGTATTTTAAATTATAGCTAAACAATTTTAAAAGAAAAAGTTTATAAAAATGAGTTATTATTTCTCCCATAATGGGACAAATGTCCAAAAAAGAAATATTTCGAGCAAAACTATATATTTATAACTAATTGTTAATCAATATTTTATTTATTTATTAGAGATTGGTACGCATTTGGGAATACTAAATATGATTCATAAAATCAAAATCAGATTTACCTAGCTTATAAACCTAATACCATGCAACCGATTCATTTACCCGACCAAAAAACCATTACGATTCTTTTAGCAATTGTACTTGGCTTTGCTTTATTTTCTTGTCAAAAGAAAATAGATCAACTATCTACTACAGAAAATCCCAACCCTATTGCAAAAATAGCACCAGATGGATTTACCTTTTCTACTGTTAAAAACGTAACCTTAAGTTTACATGTACTTACCAATAATAATCAACCATTAAGTAGTGTACCTATTACAGTATATACCAGTGAAAATGGAAATATGGGTAAAGTTCTTTACAAAGGCGTTTCTAATAGCAATGGAATTTTCTCTGCAACTTTTAGTGTTCCTGCCTCTTTAGATACATTAATTCTTGATCCTGCTTATATTGGCTTAATGCGAAACGCCATTGCTGTGATTAACGGGAACAGTGTGCAGGCAAGTATTGGGGGCTCTGCTGTTTTTGAGGGTAATATCATTGGAGCATTGAATTCATTTTCTAAAATAGAAACTGCTCAAATAAAAAATTATGTAGCTAACCCTACCATGAGGGGAATGGCTATTAATGGTGTTTCAACCAGTACCCTATTTACGTATCTTTCCCCTTACGACAATTTAGGCAGACCTATCAATTTAGTAAGCCCAGACATTATTTCTGCTGGATTACTTCAAAGTATTAATGCTTCATTACCAGAAAATAAACGTGTTCCTGATATGCACCCCGACTATTTAACTACTAATGCTCAATCTAATATTGTAATAGAGAAAGATGCAGAAGTTTGGATCACATTTGTAAGTGAAGGGGCTGGATATAGGAATGCACTGGCATTTTATTCGTATCCAACAGGAAAAGCACCAGCATCAGTTGCTGAAATCAGCAATCTTACCTATATTTTTCCTAACGCAAGTTTAAAGGGAAGTAGCGGAAATATGGTATCTGGTGATAAAATAAGTTTGGGAATATTTCCTGCAGGGACAACTATTGGATTAGCCATCTTTGCAAATGGTTGGAATGGAACTAAAGTAAGTACGTATGGTAATATATTTTTTTCCGATGCTCATTTAAATCCAGAAATAAATACTGAATTAAAAAGACATACTGTTTTGTTGAAATATGAGAACACGTATATATTAGGCTTTGAAGATATTCAACGCGATAATATTTCATGTGATCAGGATTTTAATGATTTATTGATTTATGCAAGTTCTAATCCTATTGAAGCCATTTCAACAAATAATGTTCAACAAGCTGATATTCCTTTAGATACCGATGGAGATGGAGCTTTAGATACTTACGATCAATTCCCTACAGATGCCTCAAGAGCATTTATCAATTATTATCCTGCTAAAAATAGTTGGGCTACTATTGCTTTTGAAGATCAATGGCCAGTTGCTGGAGATTACGATTTAAATGACTTAGTAGTGAATTATCAATATAGCTGGGTTAGCAATGCCAATAATAATATTGTAGAATTATTTGGAAGCTTCACTCCCATTGCAGCAGGTGCTTCATTTAAAAACGGATTGGGAATTCAGTTTCCATTTGCTCCAAGTGATATCAAAACGGTTACAGGATATAAACATATATCTAATTACATTAAAATGGATGCAAATGGTACAGAATCTGGTCAACAAAAAGCAGTTATTATTCCATTTGATAATTACAATGCCTTGCTCAATAATGCTGATGGAGCCTATTTTATCAATACCAATATGAACCATGCTAAAGCAGTGGGCGAAACAGTAAATGTAGCAATCACATTTACCAGCCCTATTTCATTGGCAAACTTTGGAACAGCACCATTTAATCCATTCTTGATTTCTAATTTACGCAGAGGATTTGAAGTGCATTTACCAGGCCAATTACCTACTAGTTTAGTAGACGCTACTCAATTTGGAAAAGGGGTTGATGGATCAATACCATCAACAGGTATTTATTATGTAACAAAAGAAAATTATCCATGGGCTTTAAATTTTACAAATAATTTTATATATCCTGCGGAAACAAATTCTATTGCGAATACTTATACGCACTTTCTTGATTGGGCAGCATCAGCAGGAACTCTTTATAAAGACTGGTATTCAAATACAGCGAGTGGCTACAGAGATAATAAATTACTTTTTATTCAATAATGATTTTTTAAGTTAGGTGAAGTTTGATTTTTATAATCCCGGTTATTCTTAGCTGGGATTTTTTTTGCCATCAATTGGTATTAATCAATCTTATCTTTGTTAAATGAGGAAGAAATTGAAGCAGCGGTTACTGATTAAATATTACAAAACCAAGCTTAACACCATTGGTTTATTCTCCACCCAACAAGCTGCTTTACTAGCATTTGACTTATTCTCCACCCCATTTAAGTCAAAATCAAAAAGAATAGTGCCCCCTATTTTTCACAAAGCCATTCCTATTACGGTTAAAGTAAATGAAATGATCGTAAGAGGATTTCAATGGAAACAGGCAAACCCTGAGGCAAAAAAAATTTTAATTGTACATGGATTTAGTAGCTATGCCTATAAGTTTGACCAATATGTGCTTTCACTTATAAAAGAAGGGTTTGAAGTAATTGCTTTTGATGCTCCTGGGCATGGCAACAGTGAGGGTAAAAGAATCAATGCCCTTATTTATAGAGACACATTAATACAGATTGAAAATACGATGGGCCCTATATATGGAATGATTGCCCATTCATTAGGCGGATTATCTGCAGCATTAGCATTAGAAGCATTTGATTTAAGCATTAAAAGAAAATTGGTGCTAATAGCCCCTGCAACCGAAACCAAAACAGCTATCAATCATTTTTTTAATATCATTCCTGCGGAACCCAAAATAATCAATGCCTTTGAAGCCTATATTGAAACACTGGCCAATCATCCGCTTAGCTATTTTTCGGTAGCTAGGGTAGCCAAACGCTCTCTTGCCCAAACACTTTGGGTTCACGACGAAGAAGATACTGTTTGCACTTTTAATGATGTTAAGCCCTTACTGAAAGAGCAAATTCCATTACTGGAGTTCTTAATTACAAAGGGTTTGGGGCATAATCAACTGTATAAAGAACAGCATATTAAAGAACAAATTATTCATTTTTTATCGGCTACCGAATAGAGAGATTTTTTGTGATTTGATGGTTTACCCTAATATTGCATGATCAGAATAGAACCAAAACTATTTTTTTTAGATGAGGTTTTAAGAATAGAAGTATTATAAAAAAGCAGAAAATACCCTAAAAAATGGGTCAGGTACATGGCAAAAAATTTATTAATTGTTGAGTCACCCGCAAAAGCAAAAACCATTGAAAAAATTCTTGGGAAGGATTTTGAGGTTAAAAGTTGTTATGGCCATATAAGAGATCTTGAAAAAGATGATATGGGCATAGATGTAGGAAACCATTATCTACCCAGGTATAAAGTACCCGAAGAAAAAGAAAGGGTAGTAAAAGAATTGAAGCAATTAGCTAAAAAAGCAGATGAAGTTTGGCTTGCATCGGATGAGGACCGTGAAGGAGAGAGTATTAGTTGGCATTTAGCAGAAGTATTGGGATTAGATCCATCAACCACAAAAAGAATTGTATTTCATGAAATTACTGCCCCCGCTATTAAAAAAGCAGTAGCTAATCCTAGAATCATCAATATGAATTTGGTAAATGCTCAGCAAGCCAGAAGAGTTTTAGACCGTTTGGTAGGATTTGAGTTAAGCCCTGTTTTATGGAGAAAAATTGGGATGCAGCGTAGCTTAAGTGCAGGTCGTGTACAAAGTGTGGCAGTGAGATTAATTGTTGAAAGAGAAAGAGAGATCAATCAATTCCTTACAGAAAATACATTTAAAATTGAAGCTTTTTTTAAATCCCCCGATATTCATGGAAAGCAGGTTGTATTTAAAGCAGAGGGACCAACAAAATTAAGCACACAAAAAGAGGCTGAAGCATTTTTAGATAGCTGTAAACTGGCTCAATATACAGTAGGAGATATACAAGTAAAACCCACCAAACGATCTCCTGCTGCACCATTCACTACTTCTACCCTGCAACAAGAAGCTTCTCGTAAAATGGGATATAGTGTTAGCAGAACAATGATACTAGCACAAAAGTTATATGAAAGCGGTAGTATCACGTATATGCGTACAGATAGTATTAGCTTAAGCGAAACTGCTTTAGAAGATATTAGTAAAGAAATTAACAGTAACTATGGAGCAAAATACCATCAGCCAAGGAAATTTAAAAATAAAAACGAAAGTGCCCAAGAAGCTCACGAAGCCATACGCCCTACTTATATGGGCAACCATACCATACAAGATGATGAAACAAAAAAATTATACGAATTAATTTGGAAAAGAACTATCGCTTCTCAAATGAGTGATGCAAGCTTTGAAAAAACAACTGCAAAAATTACTATCAGTACAAACAAAGATCTGTTAACTGCTTCGGGAGAAGTGATGCAGTTTGATGGATTTTTAAAAGTATATATGGAGGGTAAGGATGAGGAAGAAGAAGATCAAAACGAAGGCATGCTACCTCCATTAAAAACTGGTGATACATTGACATTTGTTGAAATGCTTGCTTCAGAAAAATTTAGTAGACCAGCCCCAAGATATACAGAAGCTTCATTGGTGAAGAAATTAGAGGAATTGGGCATTGGCAGACCTTCAACTTATGCACCTACTATTTCTACCATCATGAAAAGAAATTATGTAGAAAAAAGAGATAAAGAGGGAATAAAGAGACCTGCATCCATTTTAACATTAACTGCGGCAAACATAATAGAGAAAACAATTGTACATGAAAATACGGGAGCCGAAAAAAGTAAATTATTTCCAACCGATTTAGGAATTGTTGTTACTGATTTTTTAAAGCAACATTTTAATAAAGTAATGGATTTTGGTTTTACTGCTAAAATTGAGCATGAATTTGATGAGATAGCTGGTGGTAAATTAATTTGGAGTAATATGATTGATGGTTTTTACAAACCATTCCACGAAACAATTGAGCATACTCTTGAAACGGCAGAACGCGCTAAAGGCGAGAGAGAATTGGGTGTGGATGAAGCTACTGGAAAGCGTGTAATTGCTAGGATGGGCCGATATGGCCCCATGGTACAAATTGGAGATACTGCTAATGAATTAGAAAAGCCCAGATTTGCAAAGCTTAAACAAACGCAGAGCATCGAAACCATTTCTATGGAGGAAGCCATGCAACTCTTTAGTTTACCTAAAACCATTGGTGAATATGAGGGTAAAGAACTTTCGGTAAATGTAGGCCGCTTTGGCCCCTATATAAAATTGGGAGAACAGTTTATTTCTATTCCAAAAGGTGAAGATTTACATGAATTAGAATTATCAAGAGCCATTGAATTGATTAAAGAAAAATTGCAAGCAGATGCGCCTATTGCATTTTATGAAGAACTTCCTGTAACAAAAGGAAAAGGAAGATTTGGCCCATTTATAAAATGGAACGATTTATACATTAATATTCCAAGAGCCTATAATTTTGACACCCTTTCTCAACAGGATATCAATGAATTGATTGAGAAAAAAATGGAAAAAGAAGCCAATCGTTTTATTAAACAATGGCCTTCCGAAAAAATTTCCATTGAGAATGGAAGATGGGGACCATTTATTCGATTCCAAAAGAAAATGTTGAAACTAGGAAAACAAGCTGATGGCAACAAGCACACTGCGGAAACAGTTGCTCTGATTGAATTAGAGGAGATAAAAAAAATGATAGAAGAGCAAGTGCCTGGGGCATTTACAAAAAAAGTAAAGGCCGCTAGTACCCAAAAAAATACGGTTACC
>JAVHPL010000130.1:31980-38302 GCA_036170555.1 Sediminibacterium sp.
AAAAAAGCAGTAAAAAAAGCTTTGAAAAAGTAAAAACATTAGTATTTACCTAAGCCCTTCCCATATGCTTTAAAAAGCGTACGTGTGCTCTAACTGCTTTACGCATGGTGGGATATTCTATATATTGTAAATGATACTCTTTACAAATATTCTTAACAATTTTACTGATTGCAGGATAGTGTACATGTGATATCTTAGGAAATAAATGATGTTCAATTTGAAAATTTAATCCTCCAACCAACCAACTGACCAATTTATTTTTGGTGGCAAAATTGGCCGTAGTTTTAATTTGATGGGCGGCAAATTCGTCTGGTAATTTATGGGTTTCAATATCTGCAACAGGAAATTCTGTATGCTCCACCGTATGGGCTAGCTGAAATACAATACTCAAAATAAAACCAGCAAACATACTCATCACCATAAATCCAATGATCCAATTTACCCAACCTACAAATGCAATGGGCAATACAATGAAAACCGCTGCATGATAAATTTTTACTCCCCAAAATTCAAGATGATCATTTAGGTTCATTTTTTTCAAAGGAACATTTCCAATTTTTTGGGTAAAATATTTTTTATAATCAGTAAAGAAAATCCAAAATACATACAATAGCATGTATAAAATCCAAAAATATACGTGTTGAAATTTATGCGCTTTAATTCTCTTTTGAGTTGGAGCCATTCGCATCAGAATGCCAATTTCAATATCATCATCAACCCCATCAATATTGGTAAAACTGTGATGAATCATATTGTGTTTCATGTTCCACATAAAATGATTAGCCCCTAATAAACTAATAGAAGAAGCTGCAATTCTATTCACCCATTTATTCGTACTAAAACTCCCATGGCTTCCGTCGTGCATCACATTAAAACCAATGGCAGCAACTAGTCCACCGAGAATAAGACATTCAGCAAGAGCCAAGTACCAAATAGGTGTAAAAAAAACTAAATGTGTGTAAACTAATACAAATCCGCAAACCATTATGATGGCTTTAGTGAATAAAGTACTAGTGCCAGTAGCATTGATTCCTCTTTGATCAAAATAAGCCTGAACTCTTTTTTTAAGTTCTACATGCAAAGATTGTTTTACCTGCGGAAACTTGGGGGTAACAAATGTGTTCATTCGATGTTTTTAATATTTGTGCAAGATAGTTCTTAACCTGTTGAATTAGCTTCAAAAACAAAAAAATATAGCCAAAGTTTAGCCAAACGAAGATATATTGAAATTATTATGTGCAAAAAGGCCTATATATCCACAAGCAGGGAATAACTTCTACTTGATTCTTACCCATAAATGATGTTGATTTGATATAAGAATAAGATCAATACTATGCAGGAAACCAAAGAATTGAATGCGTTGTTTACCCTCATAGACGACCCTGATGAGGAAGTTTATTCAACCGTTTCTGAACGAATTGTACGATACGGGAAACCAATTATACCCAACCTGGAACAATTATGGGAAACTACCCCAAACGAAGGCATTCAAGATAGAATTGAAATGATAATCCATCGTTTGCATTTTACCGACTTACTTGCTGATGTATCTGCTTGGCGCAATGGAGCCTACCATGATTTATTAACGGGTGCATTATTGGTAGCTAAATTTCAATATCCACAATTACAAA
Source organism: Sediminibacterium sp. (assembly GCA_036170555.1). Taxonomy (GTDB): domain Bacteria; phylum Bacteroidota; class Bacteroidia; order Chitinophagales; family Chitinophagaceae; genus Sediminibacterium. The sequence continues at coordinate 33,612 of JAVHPL010000130.1, forward strand.
TGGGGCCAGTTTTACAGGATATAGAAAAAATAAGAAGAAATGTATGGCTAGAACTAAATACCTTCCTAACTCCTCTTGAGCAAGCGAATGTACTTTCTAGTATCATCTATACCTATTATAAATTAAAGGGCGTTGAGGTAAACTACACCAGCCCTGATGATTTTTTTATACATAAAGTACTGGAAACGAAAAAAGGCAACACATTAGCCAATGGCATTATTTATCAAATAATGTGTGAGAAACTTGAAATAAATGCAAAAATTATTAATATTCCCCAACAATGTATTATTGCTTTTTATGATTCTACATTCGACCACACCAATTTTGAAGGGAATCCACTAGATCAAATTCATTTTTTTGTAGACGCAACCAATGGTCAAGCTTTTTCTCATAAAGAGGTGGAAAACTATTTAAAGAAAATTGCAGCACCTTTAAAATCAGCTTATTTTAAACCACTATCTAGCAAAAAAATTATTCAAATATTGTTAGCAGAAATTGCCAAATGTTTTCAAGCTCCCAATACAACATATAAGAAAGAAGAATTACAACAACTTATCAATTTATTAAATTAAAATTCTTTTTATAGGAAGGTAACCGATAAGATGAAAGCGCAATCAATAAATACTACCCATATTGAATAAGTTAATTAAATAGGAAGGATGATCAATTGGGCTGAATTTGAAAAAATAGATATACGGGTAGGAACCATTATTGAAGCAAGGTCTTTTCCTGAAGCTAAAAAGCCAGCTTATCAACTCATCATAGATTTTGGCCACTTAGGTATTAAACAGTCTTCTGCACAAATTACTTTTCATTATAATTTATCTGAATTAGTTGGTAAACAAATAATTGCAGTAGTCAATTTTCCACCTAAAAAAATTGCCCATTTTTCAAGCGAATGCCTCGTATTAGGTGTATATGATCACAATCACCAAGCAGTGCTTCTTCATGCTGATAAAAAAATGAATAACGGTGATAAAATTGGATAGAATACACCTTAGTTTGGGTATATTTATACAAGCATTAAGCAGAGGAATTTATGAGTGAATTACATTACACTTATTATGAGAGCCCAGTTGGATTAATTAAAATTGGAGGAAATGACCATTATATAGGCGAATTAATTTTTGTAGACAACAAAGATCAACTAACACATGGTGAACCTGGAATTTCAGAATTGATGCATCAATGTACTGAAGAACTTATTGAATATTTTCATGGCACCAGAAAAACATTTGATATTCCTGTACATCAAGAAGGAACAGATTTTCAAAAAAGAGTTTGGAGCGAATTGATGGAAATAGACTATGGCAAAACAATTAGTTATATGGACTTAGCCAAACGGCTAGGCGACCCCAAAGTAATTAGAGCAGCCGCTAGTACCAATGGTAAAAATAAAATAGTTCTACTTGTACCTTGTCATAGAGTAATAGGAAGTGATCGTTCTTTGGTTGGTTATTCGGGAGGGATGTGGCGTAAAAAATGGCTTTTACAACATGAGTTTAAAATTAAAAATGGTATACAAACACTTTTTTAATTTGCAAGTGCCATGAAATTATTAAAACTTATTTTGTTGATTTTACTTTATTGTACCACTAGTTTTGTTACTAACGCAGAACCAACTCCTAATAGAGTAATTATTTTAGGCACCAAACATAATGGCAATAAATACTTAAATGCCAATAGCTTGTATAAAATCATAAAAAAAATAAACCCTGATATTATTCTTTTAGAATTTGATTCTACCAGTGTAAGTGATTGCGATATTAAAAAAGTAAATGGTGCAAAATTAGCCGAATTTTTGGGTATCTGGAATAACCCCATTGAATATCGTGCTGCAAGAAAATTTAAAGAGATTAAAAAAGAGATTTGTTTAGCACCCTTTGATATTTATATACCCAACAGAAAAAATCATGTTGCATACCAGCGTTTAATGGAAAAATCTCATGCAGAAAAACTAAACCTACTTTTTAAAGAAAATAAATTCAACGAAAAAGATAGCGTTCAATTTGTTCAATACAATCAAATCAACAACTCATTTGTAGAAAAACTAGACAGTAATTTACTTATTTTGAATAGAGAAAGTTTAATAGATACAATTCGTATAATTAATAATATAGAAAATAATTTTATAAGACAAATAACCAATAAATATGGTGAATTACAACCATACAGTAATTGGTATAATTCAAGTTCAGATTTTTGGGAGCACCGAAACAATGCAATGTGTTTAAAAATCATTAGAGAATTAAATGCAAATAGTGACAGAACCATTTTAATATTAACAGGCTTGATGCATAAATATTATTTAACCCATTTTTTTCAAAATAAAGATTTCAAAAAATTGTGCAATATTATTCCATTAAACGAAGCATTGAATAGTGAAAAAACTACTTCGTTCGCATTCTAAAATAATCTAACTCTTTAGAGAAATCGAGTTTTGGATTCATCTCCATCAAGTGTTTTGTAATTTGAGCATATTTGTTTAAAAATTCAATATGTGCTGCTGTATTAGGATTAAAAGGTTTATGTTGATAGGCTAAATTAATTTCTTTAATAGCTTTTATAAGCTCCCTTGTTTCTAAAGACATCCAGACTTCTGAAAACTTTTCCCAAACATATTGTGTTGCCAAATAATTAGGGTGTACTAAATCTTCTGCAAAAAACCGATAATCGCGTAAATCATCTATCACCAATTCATAAGAAGGAAAATAATTCAACTGTTCATTGGCATTTACTACATCATGAACGGCTTGAATTAAAACAGCCTTACTTCGGTTATTCTCTATTACCCCTTCTCTCAAATGTCTTACAGGACTAATGGTAAAAATGATTTGTATATGTGGATTAAAAGCAAGCAACTGATTAATCATTTTTGTAAGTGCTAAATTTGTTTCATCTGCTGTTAAAAGCCTTTTGTTAAACCAATTAGATGGGGCTTTATGATTATTAGCCGCTACCATTCCACTAGTATACCCTTCAGCATGATTGGTAAGTTCATATATCCACGCCGAACCCAAAGTAATAAAAAGAAAATTCGCATTTTTTAAATAGCTATTGGCAATATCAGTAGAACGATTCATTTTTTTTAATGCATCTGCAATGGTTATTCCCGAAAACTTACTATGATATTTCCAACTATGCCAACATTCATTTAAACAAAATAATTGCGTAGCATCCATTTGCGTGCGATTGATATACATTTCAATAGCTTCAGCAACACTAATGGGATTAAATAAAATTCCATTTGGATTCTCTAATACATTAAACTTAAAGCTGGTTAAAAGTTTACTGATATTATCGGTAAAACAAGAGCCTACCATCATCATCGAATGATGATGTGCAATCAATTGCATTGGTTTTTTAATATCAAATTCAAAATGGAATTTCATCATGATAATTAATGAAAAATTTGCAAAGCCAAATTGGCGGATTGTTGTAGTTCGTTAATATTAATCTGTTTTAAAAACCCCTTATCTTTTAAAAAAGGAATCATTAATTCCGTATCCATATTCCCAATTAAATCGTCCTGTGCCATCGGGCAACCGCCAATGCCTTTCAATGCCCCATCCATTCTTTTGCAGCCAGCATCTAAAGCAACCGTTAATTTATCTTGCCAGTTTAATTTAGATGAGTGTAGATGAACCCCAATTTCAACAGTTGGATATGCTGGTATGAGCGTATTTAGTGCAGAACTAATTTGAGCTGGGCTAGCTAACCCTACTGTATCTGCCAATGAAATAGTATGAATGCCCATATTAACTATCTTACCAGTCCAATTGAGTAAAATAGATTCATCATACACATCCCCATAGGGATTACCAAATCCCATACTAAGATAAATAACCAATTCTTTATGGTATTGTATACACAACTGTTGAATCTGCTCTACCCTTTTTATGCTTTCATCTAATGTACTATTGGTATTGCGTTGCTGAAATGTAGGTGATATTGAAAACGGAAAACCAATTGAACTTATTTGTTCAAACCCAACAGCCTCTTCGGCACCCCTGGTATTAGCTACAATTACCAATAATGAAGTATTGGTTTCACTTAAATCAAGACCCTTTAAAACAGAAGCTGTATCAGCCATTTGAGGAATTGCTTTGGGTGATACAAAACTGCCGCAATCGAGCACATCAAATTGTACTTTTAATAATTGATTGAGGTAGTTGATTTTTTGCTGAGTTGGAATAAATGTATTCCAGCCCTGCATTGCATCGCGGGGGCACTCTACTAATTTTATGGTTGAACTTGGTTTGATATTTTTATTTTAATTTTTGCAAAAGGATTTAAGAAAAATTAATAGAGTAACCTATTTAAATTATTTCTGCTAGAATGTATATGCAAAATTGAGCATTTATGAATACCGTTAAGCAATTGTCGAATGAGGCGTAAACAATGAAAGTTGTTTGAGCCCCGAGTATCGGGGCGAGTTCTTTCATTGTAGACGAATGAGTAAAAATTGCAGGTATTCATAGCAGCGAAATTTTGTGTATATGTGCTAGCAGATAATGAAAAATATTGCTTTACTGATTAACCATTCTTTGCTTCATTGCTTCGTATAAAATCATTCCAGTGGCAACTGATACATTTAAAGAATCGAATGTTGCAGCCATGGGAATTTTAAAAAATGCATCAGCATATTTTGCTAAATGCGGTTGAACACCCCTTCCCTCATCACCCATAAA
>JAVHPL010000131.1:0-38087 GCA_036170555.1 Sediminibacterium sp.
AGAATCTCTAAATTTGGTTTCTTTCAAAGTAGTCCAAAAAGTACCAATTTTGGCAATAGATTTTTTCATATAGGCCAATTGAAAATAAATTGATGCTAAAAAATGAAATATTATTTCGATTACCTAATAAAAGGTATGAATTTAAATTGAATTAGAATTTCAAGTATTCTATTTAAATTAGTTGCTTAAATTGAGTTGATGAAAAAAAGTACATTATTGTTAATAAGCTTATTTTTTTTTAATACAATAGTAAATGCTCAACATGCATCAGACTCTGTAAAGGCAACCATTAAATTTTTATTCGAAGCAATGCTTGAAGCTGATGGAGCTAAATTAAAGCAGTGTTTTACAGACAGTGCCCTATTACAAACAATTACAAAAGATAAGGCTGGGTTAGATAAAGTAAGAAATGATGGCGTGATGGATTTTGTAAAACAAATTAACAATATTCCCAAGGGATTGGCAGATGAACGGATTGTATTTGGTGTTGTGAAAGTAGATGGCCCATTGGCAATTGTTTGGGCACCCTATAAATTTTATCGAAATGGAGTGTTCAGCCATTGTGGAGTAAATTCATTTCAATTGGTAAGGTTAAATCAACAATGGAAAATTCAGTATTTAATTGATACAAGAAGAAAAGACAATTGTACCGAATAAGGGTTATTGATTATGATAACTCTTTTAATTCTGCTATATATACTTTTAATTCGGATACATAATTACCGTATAATTTTTTTAAATACCATTTTGTAAAATAATAAATGGCTATAGAGAATAATGATAAATATCCAATAGTAATTCCTATTAATACAGATTTACTCAGTTGCTTTTTACCAAGCAATGCATCTAATTCAGGTGCAGATTCCTTTTGATATAAACCTAGAAAAAAAGCAAAAACAAAACAAATAGGTATTAGGGCCATTGTGAATTGAAAATACCTTTTAATAAATTCTTCAAGTAGTTTTACAATCGATTGTAAATTGGTTTTAATTGATCCAGCCCCTTCATCAAATTGATTGATTTTTTTTAGTAGATATACAAGCACAAAGGTGAATATGAAAAATAACAAGGTGAATGTAGAAAAATAAATATTTAAAGATGAATACTTGCTAAATATGCCAAGATAACCAAAGCCAATGATTATGATGACACAAGAAAATATTTCGAACCAAATGCTTTTTTTAATTTTACTTAATACAGAATTGGCTTTTTTAGAAAGCATAGAAGCAATATCAGCCTCTGAATGATAGAGGTGATCTGTTGATAGCTTTTGATTTAATAAGTTTTTTAACTCGTCTAGTTCCATAATAGTTTTTTTATTCTGTTGTGAATCTTTTTTTTGTTTCTTCTCTTAACTTACTTTTAATTCTATTCATCTTTACGGCAATATTATTGGCTGTTATTCCTACCACTTCACTTATTTCATTATAACTATAATCTTCTAGGTATAGCATGATGATGGCTTTATCTATTTTTGAAAGATTGCCAATGGCGGCATACATGGCTTTCGTTTTTTCTTCTATGGGGTCGTAAGGAGTTGTAGATATCTCTATTACTTCATCGGTGGTAAATACAATTTTCTTTTTTTCTTTTCTATAAAATGTAATGGCTGTATTTAAAGCAACTCTATAAAGCCAAGTAGAAAATTTGGCTTCGCCTCTAAAATTTGCATAGGATTTCCAAGCTTGTAAGGTAATTTCCTGAAAAAGGTCTTCTTTATCGGCATGAGACTGCATATAAATATTACACACTTTAAAAATGATCTTTTGATGTAGATTTAATAATTGTATAAATTCTTTTTCAGTTGGCATATGGTTAATCGTATTTTATGGACCAAACAGGGTAGCCTTCATTGTACATAGCAGGATAATTAGTTTATTGGTATCATTTTTATATTGAATATTACATTGATAATACTAAAATTTTGCATCAATTTTTAACTCAAGAGTTTATTTAAGCTACATTATTGTAAAATAAAAACCCTGGGTAGATACCCAGGGTTAACCAAACCATCTATATCCGCTATTCTTTAGTTGATATTTATTTGTTTTGGAGTTATTTTAACTTCTTCTTTTTTAGGAAGTAATAATTTTAAAACTCCATTTTCATAACGTGCTTCAATACCATCTGTATTAATTTTATCATCTAAACTAAAACTTCTTTTAAAACTGCGATAGGTAAATTCTCTTCTTACTGTTTTGTAATTTTGTTCTGATGTTTCCTCTTTTTTTTCATAGCTGATGGTAAGCAATCCCTTATTTACTTCAATGGCAAAATCTGTTTTGTTTCTTCCTGGTGCATTTAATTCTAGATGAAATGCATCATCTGTTTCATGAATATTTACACTGGCTGTTGGGTAGCCATTTTGAGTATCCCTTCCCCAAGTATTAGGAAATTGATTCAATAATTCATCGAAAACACTAACTGGGTTGTTTTTTAAGATTGTCATAAGTATATTTTTTAAAATTTTATTAATGTTATCTTAGGATCAATCTATATACCAATTCAATTTTGATTCAAAATTGCTGTAAAATTGACAATAATTTTCGTAAAAGTTGCCATAATGGCGTTTTGTAAATAAATACAAGACATTATGGCATTAATTAAACAAGTATTTTTCATTTTCAATCAAAACTGTATCTTCGCTCTATAAAAAGTATGTTATGTATCCAGCAGAAATAGTATTGCCAATGAAGGCAGAGTTAACAGATGAAGGATTTAGTGAAATGTTATCAGCAGAAGATGTAGAAAATACATTAAAGAAAGAAGGAACCACATTGGTTGTAATTAACTCAGTATGTGGTTGTGCTGCAGGAACTTGTAGGCCTGGTGTTGTAATGGCAGTGCAAAATGCAGTGAAACGTCCAGATCAATTAGCCACTAGCTTTGCTGGTTTTGATATAGATGCAGTAAATAAGGTTAGAGAATTATCATTACCTTATCCTCCATCTTCACCAGCAATAGCTTTGTTTAAAGACGGTTCATTGGTTAGTATGGTAGAAAGGCATCAAATAGAAGGTAGACCAGCACAAGTAATTGCGGAGCATTTGATTGCGCTTTTTAATGAACATTGTAATTAAAAATAGTTAAGTTTGTTTTTAGATGGGTTAGTAAGTATGGGCCTCACTTTTGTGAGGCCTTACTTTTTTTAATACTTTCTTACTTACATTGCATAATATTCAATAAATAGCTTTTAATACATGTATCCAAATTTATATTTCGTTTTTAAAGATCTTTTTGGAATTGAATTAAGCGGTTTGAAATTAATTAATTCATTCGGTTTTTTTGTAGCGCTGTCTTTTATTGCTAGTGCTTGGATACTTACGCTTGAATTAAGAAGAAAACAACAACAAGGCTTGTTTACTTTCACCGAAGAAAAAATAATGATTGGTTTACCGGCCAGTTTAACTGAATTATTTATTAATGGTTTATTAGGTTTCATCTTTGGATATAAGCTGGTAGGCGCTTTCACTTTACCAGATGCGTTAAATGATCCTCAAGCATTCATTCTTTCGTCTAGAGGAAATTTATTAACAGGCATGATTGTAGCTTTAATTTTTGTTGCAATTAAATGGTGGGAAAAAAAGAAAGAACAATTAGAAAAACCTTCGGAGAGAATAGTGCGTATTTGGCCGCATGATCGGGTAGGGGATATTGTTATTTATGCTGCACTTTTTGGATTTTTAGGAGCTAAGATTTTTCATAATTTAGAAAACTGGGGCGATTTTGTAAAAGATCCCATAGGATCCTTGATTGCTTTTAGTGGCCTTACATTTTATGGAGGTCTAATTTGTGCTGGTATTGCCATTTTATGGTATGCTAAAAAACACAATATTACACGAGTTCATTTATTAGATGCAATGGCACCAACCATGATGTTTGCTTATGCATTTGGCCGAATCGGCTGTCAAATTAGTGGAGATGGAGATTGGGGTATTGTAAATAGTAATCCCAAACCATTTAATTGGTTGCCTGATTTTTTATGGTCTTATCAATACCCTCATAATGTGATAGGAGAAGGTGTTCCTATTGAAGGTTGTATAGGAAACTATTGTAACCAATTGCCTCTAGGTGTTTATCCTACTCCTTTATATGAAATTTTAATGTGCTTTATTCTATTTACAATTCTATGGTTTATCAGAAAAAAGATAAAAATTCCAGGTCAATTGTTTAGTATTTATTTAATTTTTAATGGTATAGAAAGGTTTTTTATTGAAAAAATTCGCGTAAACACAAAGTATGATATTCTTTTTCAGCCTACTCAAGCAGAACTAATTTCCATTCTTTTGATTATATCTGGAATTGTATTTTTCTTTTATTCTGCAAAATCTGTACAAAATAAGTAGCAGTTTAATTATTATTTACTCGCCATTTAACTTTCTTTTTAGCCATTCAATCCCCAAAATATACCTCCCATGCTAAAACAATGTACTATGTAAAGCACAGTAGTTAGTTTTGTACTGTAATTGATTAAAACAAGAACTAACTAATAAATATGTGCAAAATGAAAAAAATTATCAAAATTAGCTTTCTGTTGATTCTCTTAGCCTTTACTAGTGGCATTTCTGCTCAACAAAACACCTGCCAATTAAATGGTAAGGTAATCTCAAATCAAAAACCAATTGAAAATGTATTGGTCAGCCTGCTTAAAATCAAAGACTCTTCTTTGGTTAAAACAGTAATTACCGATAAAAATGGCGATTATGCGTTTAATAAAATTGAAGAAGGTAGTTATTTAGTAAGTGCAAACCTAATTGGATTTAAAAAATCATATAGCCCTGTTTTGATTGTAAATAAAACTACAGGTCAATTAATCAATACTATTCAATTAAATACAAATGATAAAGAATTGGCAGAAGTAACTGTAAGTTCAAAAAAGCCATTGGTGCAGCAGTTAACAGATAGAATGGTGGTGAATGTAGATGCTTCTCCAACCAATATTGGGGCAACCGCATTAGAAGTATTGGAAAAATCACCTGGAATTACCGTAGATAAAGATGGTAATATTAGCTTAAAAGGGAAAGCAGGAGTAGTTGTTTTTTTAGATGGTAAACCTAGTTATTTATCTGCACAGGACTTAGCTAATTTACTACGATCTATGCAAAGTAGTCAATTAGATCAAATTGAAATTATGACAAACCCTCCAGCAAAATATGATGCTGCCGGAAAAGCAGGGGTCATTAATATCAAAACCAAAAAGAATAAGGTTGTTGGATTCAATGGTTCTATTTCACTTGGCTATGGTCAAGGTATTTATCCAAAAAACAATCAAAGTATTCAATTAAATTATCGTAATAATAAAATTAATGTTTTTGGATCAATCAGCCATAATGATCGGGATGGTTTTCAAGACCTCAATATTAGCCGTCGTTTTGTAAACAATTCAAAACAAGTGATATCTTATTTTGATCAAGTAAATATAATGCGTCAAAAAAGTAGCAATCAAAGCGGTAAAATTGGAATTGATTATTTTGCTAGTAAAAAAACAACCATTGGCTTAGTTGTAAATGGATTTAGTAATCCAAGCAATTTTTTAAGTATTGCTGATATCGATATTTTTAATGCTAATTATATACTACAAAGTAATACCAAAGCAAATGCCTTGTCTACTGATCGTTGGAAAAATATTGGAACAAATTTCAATATCCGTCATTTGATAGATACTGCTGGCAAAGAAATCACTTTCGATGTAGACTATCTTTCTTATAATAGTAGCAATAATATGCAAATGAGTAATGCCTATTATAATCAATTGGGTCAATCAATGGGGAAAGCAGATACTTTATTGGGAAATCTTCCTCAAGACATTCATATATACAGTGCAAAATTAGATTATATACATCCGCTAAAGAAAGGAGCAAAGTTCGAAGCAGGATTAAAATCTAGCTATGTAGCTAACGATGCCAATGCTATATATGATAGTGTAATCAATGGGAATAAAGTACAAGATTTGGGCAGAACCAATTACTTTATTTACAAGGAAAATATCAATGCAGCTTATGTTAATTTCACTAAACCATTTAGCGAAAAAATAAGCGTACAGTTGGGTTTGAGAGCAGAACATACTTATGCAAAAGGAGATCAGGTAACTACTAATATTCAGTTTAATAGAAATTATATTCAATTATTTCCAACTGCTTATTTTCAATATGCACCCAATAAATCAAATTCATTTGTATTAAATTATGGTAAGCGTATACGCAGGCCAGATTATGAAAGTATGAATCCCTTTATTCAGTTTTTAGATAAGTATACTTTTCAACAAGGTAATCCTAGTTTAATGCCAGAGTTTAGCCACAATATAGAGTTGAGTCATACATTCAAAGGATTTTTAACTACTACCTTAAACTATACTAATACTACAGATATTATTCAGGAGGTATTGATGCAGAACAATGCTACCAACGAAACTTATATTAAAGCAGATAATATTGCTACACAAAAACAATATGGATTAGCTATTAATGCATCTAATGAATATACAAAATGGTGGAGTGGCAATATTTACTTTAATGTTTACCGGAATGAATTTATTGGAGTTATTAATCTTGAGCCAGTTAAACAAAATGCCACAACTGCCATGGTTAATATTAGTCAGCAGTTTAAATTTAAAAAAGGTTGGAATGCAGAATTGAGTGGCTTTTATAGAACAGAGGGTTTAGAAGGTTTGTTTTTAATTAAACCATTTGGATTAATCAATTTGGGTGCTAGCAAGCAAGTATTAAAAAATAAAGGAACCATTCGGGTGAATGTTAGGGATATATTTTGGTCTCAACGTATTAAAGGTTCTGCAAAATATGGTTCTATTGATGCTAATTTTAAACAATTTGGAGACAATAGAGTAGTAAACCTAAGTTTCACATATCGTTTTAGCAAAGGGAAAATAGCTAACACACAAAGAACTAGAGGAAGTGCCCAGGATGAACAAAGCAGAGTAGGTGCTGTTGGAGGTAACGGAAAATAAGATTTCATGAGAATATATTCTAGCTGGCCTCGATTTATATCGGGGCCTTTTTGTTTATCTTTGATAAAAATTTTATATGCCTTCTTTTGATATTGCCAGTGCAGTTGATTTGCAAATTCTCGATAATGCCATTAATACTGTTAGAAAAGAAATTGCTACCCGCTATGATTTTAGGGACACTACTGTAAAAGTAGAATTGAATAAAAAGGATTTTATTGTTTCACTTGAAGTGAGTAGTGATATGCAAATGAAACAATTAATAGATGTGTTAATCAGTAGGTCTATGAAACAGGGAATAGATGGAAATGCCTTTGATTTTTCAAAAGATGCTTACCCAAGTGGTAAAGTAGTTAAAAAAGAAGTGTCGGTTAGAAATGGGTTAAAACAAGATGATGCAAAAAAAATTGTAAAATTAATTAAGGACAATGGTTTTAAAGTGCAAACGGCTATTATGGACGATATTATAAGGGTTACTGGCAAAAAAATTGATGATTTACAAGAAGTTATTTCAAAATGTAAGGCATCGGAATTGGGTATCCCGCTTCAATTTGTAAATATGAAGGGCTAAATTGTACTTAAAAGGTGTTTCATTTGGAATAAACAGCTATTTTTACTAATTTTGCACTCCAATTAAATAATCGTACGGCCAAATCCGTACAACCTAAAACAAAGAATATGAAGCAAGGTATCCATCCAGAAAGTTATCGTTTTGTTGTTTTCAAAGACATGAGTAACGGTACATCTTTTTTAAGCAAGTCAACTGCTCAAACCAAAGAAACCGTTTTATGGGAAGATGGTAAAGAATATCCAGTAGTAAAATTGGAGATTTCCAATACCTCTCATCCTTTTTACACCGGTAAAAATGTATTGGTAGACACAGCAGGAAGAATTGATAAGTTTAAAAAACGTTACGCAAAAAAAGGCTAATTCAATCTTTTTTGAATATAAATCCTGCTTTAATCAGCGGGATTTTTTTTGCCATTTCATTGATTACCTTTACACATAATTATTCTATATGAAAATAGATATTTTAGCAATTGGCGTTCACCCTGATGATGTAGAATTGGGTTGTGCGGGAACTTTATTAGCTGCAAAAGCATCAGGGAAAAAAACTGGAATTATAGATCTTACTAGGGGAGAATTAGGTACTAGAGGAACTGCTGAAACTAGACTGGCAGAAGCTACAAAATCTGCTCAAATATTAGGGGTAGATCATCGGGAAAATTTAGGAATGGCTGACGGTTTTTTGCAAAATGATGAAGCACATCAACGAAAGATCATTTCCTTAATTAGAAGGTTTAAACCTTCAATTATTTTAGCAAATGCTCCAGAAGATAGACATCCAGATCATGGGAAAAGCGCTAAACTAATTGCAGACGCCACTTTTTTATCTGGCCTAAGAAAAATTGAATCAATTGGTGTAGATGGAAAACCACAAGAAGCATGGAGGCCTGCTTATGTATTTCATTATATCCAAGATAGATATTTAACTCCTTCTTTTGTGATGGATATATCTGCGTTCATAGATATAAAAATGGAGTCAATTAAAGCATATAGTTCGCAGTTTTATAATCCACATTTAAATGAACCTCCAACATATATTTCATCACCTCAATTTTTAGAAGTGTTAAAGGGTAGAGATGCCATGTGGGGTAAAAATATTGGTGTACAATATGCAGAAGGGTTTATAACAGAAAAAACCTTGGGCATTGCTAGTTTTGATGCAATCATTCAACATACCACCTAAATAAAATTGTATGTCTACAGTAAAAGTAGGTCTTGTACAAATGCGTTGTACAGATAATAAAGAGGAAAATATGGCGAAAGCCATCAAAGCTATACGAGAAGCTGCTTTGATGGGGGCACAGATAGTTTGTTTGCAAGAACTTTTTACTTCTTTGTATTTCTGTGATATTGAATCGTATGATCACTTTACATTAGCAGAACCAATTCCGGGTGAATCTACTGCTACGCTTAGTAAAATTGCTGCTGAATTACATGTAGTAATTATTGCATCATTATTTGAAAAAAGAACTCAGGGTTTGTATCATAACACAACTGCTGTATTAGACGCAGATGGTACTTATTTAGGGAAATACAGAAAAATGCATATTCCAGATGATCCTGCTTATTTTGAAAAGTTCTATTTTACTCCTGGCGATTTAGGGTATAAGGTATTCAAAACTGCCTTTGCCACAATTGGTGTTTTAATCTGTTGGGATCAGTGGTATCCAGAAGCGGCTCGTATAACTGCTTTAATGGGTGCCGAAATTTTATTTTATCCAACTGCAATTGGTTGGGCAACATCCCAAGATGAAGCCACCAATATAGAACAATATAATGCTTGGCAAACGATTCAAAGAAGTCATTCTATTGCTAATGGAATTCATGTTGTGAGTGTAAATAGGGTAGGATTTGAACAAAATGGATTAATGAAATTTTGGGGTGGTTCATTTGTGTCTAATCCATTTGGAACGATTTTATTTAAGGGTTCTCATGATGAAGAAGAAATACAGGTAGTAGAATTAGATTTAGCTAAAACAGATCAATATAGAACACACTGGCCTTTTATGAGAGATAGACGAATTGACTCTTATCTTCCTATTACCAAACGCTTTATAGACGAAGATCAATGATGAACCAACATATTATTACACCTGCTTCTTTAGGATATCGTTTTCCCGCTGAATTTGAACCACATATTGCTACTTGGTTAAGTTGGCCACATAAAGAAGCTAGTTGGCCTGGAAAGATCAATTCAATCTATCCTTCCTACAGTTTATTTGTAAAATATTTGGCATTGAGTGAGAAAGTTAGGATTAATGTGGCCAATTCAGCGATGCAACTATTTGCAACCATGCACTTAGAGAAAGTAGGAGTGAATATGCAGCAGGTAGAATTTTTTATGAATCCAACCAATGATGCATGGTGCCGAGATCATGGCCCTGCATTTTTAATTAATCCTAATGCTATTGAAAAAAAAGTAATTGTAGATTGGAATTATAATGCTTGGGGAAATAAATATCCTCCATTTGATTTAGATGATATTATTCCTACTTTAATTGGCAATCATTTTAATATTCCTGTATTTAATCCGGGAATTGTTATGGAAGGTGGTTCTGTTGAATTTAATGGGGCTGGTACATTAATAACTTCCACTTGTTGTTTATTAAATAAAAATAGAAATCCGCAGTTAAATAAATTACAAATTGAGCAATACCTAATGGATTATTATGGAGTAAATCAAATTTGTTGGGTTAATGAAGGAATTGTTGGTGATGATACCGATGGTCATATTGATGATACCATTCGTTTTGTAAATGAAGACACGGTGATTACTGTTATAGAAGAAAACAAACAAGATGAAAATTACGAACTACTACAATCAAATTTAAACCAACTTAAAAACCTAAGGCTATTGAATGAAAAACAATTAAATATTATTGAGTTGCCAATGCCATCTGCTGTTGTATACGAAGGTCAAAGATTACCTGCTTCTTATGCTAATTTTTATATTAGCAATCAACATGTAATTGTGCCTACTTTTCAATGTAAAAACGATGATGCTGCACTTCAAATTATTTCTTCTTGTTTTCCCAATAGAGCAGTAGTAGGTATTGATTCTACTGATATCATTTGGGGTTTAGGAAGTTTTCATTGCCTTAGTCAGCAGGAGCCTGCTGTTGACTTACCCTAAGAATCTTTTCAAATCTTTGGCTACATCTCTGTTTTTGATAGTTTCCCGTTTATCATGAAGTTTTTTTCCTCTCGCAAGCCCAATTTCTACTTTCACAAAACGTTTTTCATTAAAAAAAACTTTTAAGGGAATAATGGTATAACCCTTATCTTTTAATTTTATTTGAAGTTTTTTTAATTCTTTTTTATTTAGTAAAAGTTTACGATCGTGTACTTCAATATGATTGTTAACAGTGCCATGAGAATAAGATGCAATAAATAAGCCTCTTACCCAAAGTTCATTTTCGTCGAACATGCAAAATGCATCATTAAAACTTAATTTACCTTCTCTAATAGATTTAACTTCTGTACCTAGTAATGCAATACCTGCCACATATTTATCTTCTATTTGGTAATTAAAATATGCTTGACGGTTATTGATACTCAATTGCGAAAAATTTGAACAAGTTGAGACAATCTATCTTTTAAATTTTTTCTATCAATAATGAAATCTAAAAATCCATGTTCTAATAAAAATTCACTACGCTGAAACCCTTCTGGTAAATCTTTTTTAATAGTTTCTTTAATTACTCTAGGGCCTGCAAAACCTATCAGTGCTCCTGGTTCAGCAATATTTAAATCACCCAACATACCAAAACTAGCAGAGATTCCACCAAAAGTGGGATCTGTTAACAAAGAAATAAACGGCAATTGGGCATCACTCAATTGAGACAATTTTCCACTTGTTTTAGCCAATTGCATTAAACTAAATGCACTTTCCATCATTCTTGCACCACCGCTTTTACTGATTACTAAATACGGTAACCGGTTTGCAATACAATAATCTACTGCCCTGCTAAATTTTTCACCCATTACACTTCCTAATGAGCCTCCAATAAATTCAAAATCCATGCAAGCAATCACAATAGTTTCTTCATTTACTTGTCCTACAGCTACACGCATGGAATCTTTTAAATTGGTTTTAGCATGAATTTCATCTAACCGTGTTTGATAGTTTTTTAAGTCTGTAAAACCTAACGCATCCTTACTTTTAATATTATCAAATAGCTCTGTATATACTTTGTTGTCAAATAAAAAATCATAATACTCTTCACTTCCTATTCTATGATGGTGATTGCATTTTGGACATATAAATAAATTTTCTCTAAGCTCTGTAGTGGTTGAAATGAGATTACATGCAGGACATTTTGTCCATAAACCTTCAGGGGTTTCTTTTTTATCTGCAGTAGAAGTGGTAATTCCCTTTCTTTTACGTGTAAACCATCTGGATTTACTTACTTCTATATGTTGTGGCTCTTCGGAGCCTGTTAAATTAGATTCAATATCCTCATCCTTTACTTTTTTCATATCTACAATCTATTGGGGGATTAAATATAACAAAAATAAGGGGACTGGCATTATGAGGTAATAATACACCAGTCCCATTAACTATTTATTTTATCAAGATTTACTTAAAATAATACATTTATTAAAAATACAATTAAGCATTTCTGTTAATGCAATTTAAATCTTCAAATGCTACTTCTAATCGTTTAACAAAACTTTCTTCACCTTTACGTAACCAAACACGTGGGTCATAAAATTTCTTATTGGGTTTATCTGCTCCTTCTGGATTACCTAATTGATTTTGTAAATAAGCTTCATTTTTCTTGTAAAATTGTTGAATACCTTCCCAGAATGCCCATTGCAAATCGGTATCTAAATTCATTTTAATAGCGCCATAGCTAATGGCTTCTCTAATTTGATGTTGTGGGGAACCACTTCCTCCATGGAATACAAAATAAACAGGTTTTTCACTAGTTTTTAATTCTTTTTGAATGTAATCTTGGCTATTTTTTAAAATCACAGGTCTTAATTCAACATTGCCTGGGCTATATACACCGTGCACATTTCCAAAAGCTGCCGCAATCGTAAACATATTACTTACTTTATTCAGTTCTGTGTAAGAATAAGCAACATGTTGTGGTTGGGTATACAGTTTATCATTTTCAACTCCACTGTTGTCTACTCCATCTTCTTCTCCACCAGTTACGCCCAATTCAATTTCAATACTCATTCCCAATGGGGCCATTCGTTTAAAAAATTCAACGGAAGTTTTAATATTTTCTTCTAATGGTTCTTCAGATAAATCTAACATATGTGAACTAAATAGTGGTTGGCCTTTCTCTTTGTAAAACTGTTCGCCTGCATCAATTAAACCACTAATCCAAGGTAACCATTTTTTGGCTGCATGATCAGTATGTAACACAACCGGAACACCATAATATTTAGCAACATTGTGAATATGCAAAGCGCCAGATATACCTCCAGAAATATTGCCTTGCAAGCTTTCATTAGGCATTCCTTTACCAGCAATAAACTGGGCACCTCCATTTGAAAATTGTATAATGATAGGAGAATTAACTTTTGCAGCAGTTTCTAAAGCGGCATTAATGGTATTAGTGCCAATGGTATTAACTGCAGGTAGTGCAAATTGATTGTTTTTTGCATCATTGTATAAAGCTTCTAATTCTTTCCCGAATAAAACGCCTGAACTGTATTTTTTCATATAAGTGATTGTATTTTTCTGTACTCAAGATAACAAAAACCTCGCTAATATTTGTTAGCATTTAGTATTTGATTTATTTGCATAAATCCATTAATAGTTTCTTTATTTTGCTAAACATTGAATTACGTCATATTTTGTAACAATATGATAATCTCCTTTTTCATCTTTAGCTAAAACAGCACCATTATCTTTATTAATTAAACTGCCTATTTTTTCTACAGGTGCATAAAAATCTACAATAGGAAATGCAGGTTCCATTACATTTTCTACCATCTCATGTTTTATAGCTGGATTATTAAATACTTTCAAAAATAAACCTACTTCACTGATACTTCCCACCGATATACCTTCTTTCATTACGGGAATATGTTCAATGTCAAATTTTTTCATTAATTCTACCGCTTCAGCCACTGTATGGGTTGGCTCTACACAAATTAATTTTTTCACAACCCTTCCACTAATAATATCTTTAAATGATTTAACATCCAAAAATCCACGTTCCATCATCCATTGATCATTATATACTTTACCAACATAACGGCTACCATGGTCGTGAAACACACATACAACTACACTATTTTCATCTAGTTTTTCTTTTAGTTGCATTAAACCCTGCAAACAGCTTCCTGCACTATATCCGCAAAAAAGACCTTCCTCTTTTGCAATACGTCTTGCCATCACAGCACCATCTTTATCAGTTACTTGTTCAAAATGGTCAATTACACTCATATCATAATTGAGAGGAACAAAATCTTCCCCAAATCCTTCACTAATATAAGGATGTACAAATTGCATATCAATTTTTCCTGTATTATAATAGTTGGTGAGTAGTGAACCGTACACATCGATGGCCCAAACTTGAATATGGGGATTTTTTTCTTTTAAATACATGGCTGTTCCTGTTATTGTTCCTCCAGTTCCTGCCGTACAAACAAAATGGGTTATTTTACCTTCGGTTTGCTCCCAAATTTCTGGCCCAGTACTTTCATAGTGAGCTAATCTATTGGCTAAATTATCATATTGGTTCATGTATAAAGAATTGGGAATTTCCTTACCCAATCTTTTTGCTACACTATAGTAACTACGCGGATCTTCTGGCAATACATTGGTAGGGCATACAATCACTTCAGCGCCAACTGCTTTTAAAATATCCGCTTTTTCTTTAGACTGCTTATCGGTTGTTACAAAAATACATTTATAGCCTTTCACACAAGCTGCTAATGCAAGACCCATACCTGTATTTCCACTGGTTCCTTCTATGATGGTTCCTCCAGGTTTTAATTTTCCTTCCTGTTCGGCAACTTCTACCATTTTCAAAGCCATACGATCTTTAATGGAATTACCTGGATTAAAATAATCCACTTTTGCAAGGATAATTCCTGGTAAATGTTGGGTAACTTTATTTAATTGAATCATCGGAGTATTCCCAATGGTTTCTAACACATTTTTCTTCCACATATTAATACTAACACTTGTTTGTACAAAGATATTGTTTTGAACCTTACCTGCTTAATCTTTAAATTGGCTATCTATAGAAAATTTTTCAGGAAAACGAGGCGAAATATGGCTGTAAAAATCCATAATGGTTTTCATAGTGTCATTAAAATTAGTAGGGTATACTACTTTGGCAATACCTGCAAGTTTTTTCTTATAATCTACATAGCCCAATAAAATAGGAACCTGAGCATTTTGTGCAACATAAAAAAAACCAGTTTTCCATTTATCTCTCTTACTTCTACTACCTTCTGGTGTAATTACTATAATTAGTTTTTCATTTTCATTAAATAAAGTAGTCATAGCTTCAACGAAACTGGGCCTATTTCCATCTACTCTTTCTGTACGATCAATGGCAATAGCACCAAGTGGTTTCATGATTATATTGAAGGGAAATTTCATCCATTCTTTTTTAACCGTAAACCGAATTTTATATTGGTAAATGGTAAATGATGCAATCATATACCAAAAATCCCAATTACTTGTATGAGGAGCTGCAATAACAATGCTCTTATGAATATTGGGAGGTAGATTTTCATCAACATGCCAACCCGTTAGCTTAAATATAAACGAGCAAATTTTTCCAATCATGAAATGTATTTGAACTGATTATGCCTGAAAAGATTCAGCCATTTTTGCACAGAGATTGGTAGCCACCATTTTCTCTGCCACTTTAATCATTTTGTAAAAGGCATTGGCAGAACTTATTCCATGCCCTATAATAACCGGTTTTGCAACACCTAAAACAGGAGTACCTCCATAATTTTCATAATGGAAACGATTCAAATAAGCATCATTACCCAATCCTCTTTGTACGGCAATATCATAAACCGATTCTGCCATTTTAAGTACAATATTTCCAGTAAATCCGTCACAAACCATTACATCTGCTTTATCAGTAAAGAAATCTCTTCCTTCAATATTTCCAGCAAAACGAATTTGTTTATTCTCTTTTAATAGGGGATAGGTTGCTTGTGCTAATATATTTCCTTTCCCTTCCTCTTCACCAACATTAATTAAACCTACAGTAGGTTGCTGAATACCCAAAATATGCTCTGCATATAAACTACCCAATACAGCAAATTGGTTTAATAATTCGGGTTTGCAATCTGCATTTAATCCTACATCTAATATTACTCCTGTACCACCATTTATTTTTGGCATAATGGTAGCAATAGTGGGACGGCTTACGCCTTCAATGGCTTTAATTGTAAACATGGCACCCACAAGCATAGCTCCTGTGTTACCAGCACTAATAAAAGCATCAATTTTACCAGTAGATAATAAATGAAAACCAATAGCAATGGATGATTGAGGTTTTTCTTTTAAAGCTTTTGTAGGATGCTCGTGATACCCAATTGTTTGAGAGGAATGGATAAAATGCAAATTAGGTGAGGAAACTTGGTGTTCCTCTAAAAGAGATTTAACCAAGGCTTCATCACCTATGCAATATAAGTTTACTGTTGCAATAGTTTCAAACAAATAGAGTTGAATCCCTTTCACTGCTTCTAGCGGTGCAAAATCTCCCCCCATCATGTCTAATCCTATATTCATTTCAGCAAGCTACTAATATAAATTGATCTAAAAGTTATGCAATTAAGCTTTAAGTGGTGCTTTTTCTGCAACCAACTTTCCTTTATAGAACAATTTTCCTTCGCTTACGTGAGCACGATGTCTAACATGAGTTTCACCAGTAGTGCTGTCTTTACTCAGGGTAACTTCCTGTGCTACATAATGTGTTCTTCTCTTAGCACTTCGTTGCTGTGAATGTCTGCGTTTTGGATTTGGCATTGATCAAATTTTATAATATCAAAAAAAATTATTCTAAGTCTTTAAATTTCTCCAACCCTTTCCAAAGTGTTGGTTTGTCATTTTTTGCTTCTTCTTCCATCTTCCTTAACTTCTCTAACACTTCTTTATTGCATTGTTCTCCACCTAAATCTTTTGGGTTACACATTTTTTGTAATGGAACACTTAAATTAATAAATTCAAATATCCAATTGGCAATATGTAAATGACTTTCACCTCTTCCAATGTAAAAGATATCAGGATCTTCCTCCTGCGTATTCATTGTTTCTGGGTCGTCTACTATTTTTACAATGATAGTAAACTCATCCCATAACTGAAAGGGGAGGTCATTTCCACATCTATCGCAAGCAGATTCAATTTTGCCATCTATATCAAACTTGAGTAACATAAACCCAGATTTTTTATCGAGGGTTAGTTTGATATGAGTGTAACAATTTTTAAAATCTTGCTCACCATAAGGAACAAAGAACTTATCTTCCACCTTGTATTCAAATTCATGAATTCCCGGCTTCAAACCCACAAAAGCGATCTCATATTCACGCCGATGATTCATATCCACATTTTAAGGGTTTGCAAAGGTAGAAAAAACAGTGCAATCTGCCAAAGTAAACCCTAAATTAGATATAGAGTAAAGTTTACCTTGCAATTAAACCCAAATTTCCTAATGAGATTGAACTTATTAATTCGTGAAAAGGAGATTAAATTAAGCTTTTTAGCTTTATTTTTTGCCATTCTGGTGCATTTTATTGGTAATTTCCCTGAAATAGTGGAAAAATATTATTCCCAAGGATTTTATCCACTTTTTACTTTTTTACTTAGAATGAGTACTAGTTGGTTGTCATTTAGTTTGGGTGATATAGAGTATATCATTCTTGGCATTTGGATTTTTACATTTGTGATTCGATTTTTGTGGATTTTATATTACAAAAAATATTCATACAATCTTTTTTTTATATTAGTAGGTAAGCTATTTCGTTTTTCATGTTGGGGATATATTTTATTTCAGCTTTTTTGGGGACTAAATTATAGTAGATTGGGTATTGCCAATCAATTGGAGATTGCTAAAAATGGATATTCAAAAGAAGATGTTACCGCTTTAACTAGAGCATTAATTGCTAAAGCAAACGAATATCGTGTGAGTTTAAAAGACACTGGGTTGCCAAAAATGCAAATCAACCATATTTTAAAAGAAGCAATAGTTAGCTACAACTCCTTGGCTACTATATATCCTTTTCTTAAATATAAACGTCCTTCTGTTAAAATGAGCCTATTTACTCCAATAGCTGATTATATCGGGTTCGCTGGATATTATGCCCCATTTTCGGGGGAAGCACAATTAAGAGAAGATCTTCCGCCTATATTGTTGCCTTATATAACTTGTCATGAAATAGCACATCAACTTGGCTATGCAAGTGAGAGTGAAGCTAATTTTGTAGGATATTTAGCTGCGTCTTCTTCAACAAATAAATATGTTAATTATTCGGTTTATTTAGATCTGTTGGGATACGCTTTGGGTGAAGAATTTATACAATATGCAAAAGACAGTAGTAATTTTCATATATATGAATCTATTACTACTTATAATAATGACCATATAAACCCAATGGTTAAAAAAGATCGTTTAGCCATTAGGCAATTTTTTTGGCAAAGAAGAAATAATTTTTCTCCAGTTACTACTAATTTATACAACCAGTTTTTATTATTTAATAAACAATTGGCAGGTATGGACAGCTATAATGAAGTGATTGGATGGTTAATTTCTTATCAAAAAAAAATGGGTAAAATTTAAAATTGGTTTTTCCACATCATACTCTCAATAGGTTTATTTGGCTGGCCACTGTATTTGGCATTTGCCTTCTGATTGTATTTTGTTTCAATTTCTCCTTCAACTGGAAAATAGATCAATTGTCCTATGGGCATTCCTTTGTATACACGAACAGGTTGTTTGCATGAAATCTCTAAAGTCCAATTGCCACAAAAACCAACATCTCCCTTACCTGCAGTAGCATGAATGTCTATTCCTAACCTGCCTGTAGACGATTTTCCTTCTAAAAATGGTACGTGGGCATGGGTTTCGGTATATTCTTCTGTTACACCTAAATAGAATCCCTTGGGTTCCAAAACGAATCCCTCATCTGGAATTTCAAAATACTCAATATGATTGTGTTTTTTTGCATCCAATACTTCATCAATGTATATAGCTAGCCATTTTCCTAAATGCACATCGTAACTATTACTTCCCAAATCTACCCGATTGTACGGTTCAATTTTAATGGTTCCTTTTTCAATTTCCTCAAGAATGCGTAAATCACTTAAAATCATTATAGTAAGTTTTATAAATTAATTGCAAATAAATTGTAATTCTGCAATATACTAAACGCTTCAAGCTCTAAGTGCCAATCTATTATCAACAAAATATCAACGATACTACAAAAATGGCTGTTTGGAAGATTGAGGAAAATGACCATTTTTTTATAGAAAAAGTGCCCTATCATTTGCCGGTAAGCCACCCGCACAAAAGATTACAACATTTAGCAGGCCGGTATTTATTACCTTATTTGTTTACTGATTTTCCTGTTTCTGAAATTGAAATAGCAGATACTCGAAAGCCGTTTCTTCCAAATGAGCAATTTCACTTTTCAATTTCACATAGTGGAAATTTTGCTGCTGCAATTGTGAGCAGAACACATCGTGTAGGAATTGATGCAGAAATGGTTACAGATAGAGTAGATAGAATTAAACATAAGTTTTTATGTGACGATGAACTGGCTAGCATAAAACACTTAACTGGAAAAAAGTTATTTGAACAACTTACGGTTCTGTGGGGAGCTAAAGAAGCTATGTTTAAATGGTGGGGTAGGGGGGATATTGATTTTAGTGAAGTAATGCAAACCCAATATTTTGAACTTGAGGATTCAGGTACAATAAAAGCTAGGTTTGTAAAGAATGAAATGAATCAATTGCTAAACTTACAGTATCGTTTAACAAATTCACTCAGTTTGGTTTGGGTAATTTCTCCGTAACTAATCAGCTTCTTTATTCTTTGTTTTAGTAACTTTTTTTAATAATTTTCTCAAAGCTTGCTTTAAATGGGTTTTTAATAATTGACCCATTGTATTGGCTTTTAAGTATTGCTCATTTTCAAAATGTGCTGCTAAAGACTCTCTTAACTCTTTAATTTTCTCGGGTTTTGAAATAGCATCAGCTTCCATAATGTCTAATAATTCCTTAATTCTATATCTAGATGATACTAGCCGAAATGTCATCATGGTTTTTTCTTCTGCCTGATATTGCTCAATTGATTTAGGATTTAAATGTTTCATCACAATTTTTACAAAAGGTTGATTCTCCTTAAAAAATTGTGGGAGGTATAAATTTTTTCTTCCTTCATAAGCTTGTTGATCAAAATCAATTGCTCTAATTCGGTATTGGTAATCTTCAATATCAGGAATAATATTTACTACAAAATTATACGCACGCATGTCTCCCAATAAATGCACAAAACATCTTTCATTAAACTTAACAAACTCTTTAGCCAATCTAATTTGATTGGTATGTTTATCATTTAAATAATCTGAAATAAAAATATCTCCTGGAATACCCGGAATATGTTCTTCTATTAATGTTTCCTTACAAGTAAAATAAACCATTCTGTTGGGAGAAAGCATATGTTCTAATTCTAATCCATAAACCCTACTTGCATCAGCTTGTTTTATATAATAATGATCATAATTATCATTGAATTTATTTACAATCCTAATTCTAAATGGCTGGCTATTTCCAAAAAAACAATAATCAATTCTAGCAACATCTAAATGGTCAATATAACTCATATCGCCCTCTGTTTTTAAAATAGCATATACTTTAACTAAGTTCTCCCTAAGAAAAGTCCATTCGTGCATATCATAAGATACTTTTTCCCATGCTGTTTCTTTTCCATGTTTATCTTTCAGAGGAATAGTGTATGTAAATCGTTGTAAGTCATTGTATCCAAATGGCAATTTTACTTCTCGTCCGTATTTAACTAAATAGCTACGCAAATCTTCTCCAATAGGATAAATTGGTTTTTTCCTAGAGGGTAAATCAGATTTACCATTTGAATTAATATGTTGATGAAAGTTAATCAAGCAGTAGTGGGTCGTTATCGTCTAATAAATTTAAATTTACTGCATCCGCACCAGCAATTCCTTCTACAGATCCTTTTATATGCGCTGCATTTAATAAAATTTTATCTAATTGTTTTTCTCTAGCCTTCCACATTTTTTCCATTGCATCTCTTTCCTTTTGAATACTATTACGCATACTTCTATACCCTTCACTTATAGCTTTCCATTGTTCGCTAAATTCTGTGCCAATTAAATAATCGTATAGCATAACCATTTTATCCCCTTTATTTTCTTGACTTTTTTTGGCATCAGCTATTTTAAGTATCGCATTTCTTAATAATAAAGCTACGCTGCGAACGTCATTAAAGGTACATATATAAACTCCATCTTTTTCACCAAATCGATCCATATCTTTTGGTAATGTTTGTGTAACTATTACAGATACATCACAACCAAAATGGCGCATGTCTTTTTTTAGCTTTTCAATCCAATCATTGGCAAAATCTTTGGTTCGTTTACTTTCATAAATAATTTTACCAGTTTCAATTCCAAATTGATTTCGTACTACTTGAATACAATCGGCTCCTCTTACTCCTTTTCCTACTTCTTGAATTTGATCGAATGGGAAAGTACTTTGTAATAATTCTTCTAATAAAAGTTCTTGAACTTCGCCTTGTAATTGCATGCTGCCTTGTTCAGATTTTCTACGCATTTCTTCAGCTAGTTTTTTCTGATCTTCTAACTGTTTTTCTAACTCTCTAACCTTTAAAGCATTTGCTTGATCTTTCAAGCTCATTTTTTCCGCTTCTTCTTTTAAAAGCTGCTCTCTTAATTTGCTCCTTTCTTCTAACAACTGCCTTTGTAGAGTTAGTTGCATTTCTTCTTCTTTTGTTTTGAGTGCTTGTTCTTTTTGTAAGAATGCTAATTCCTTTTTTCTTGATTCTTTTAATTTTTCTTCAGCATCGGCTGCATTTTGTTGAAACATTTTTAATTGATTCTCATAATCTGCAGACAAACTTTTACGAATAGAATCTTGTAATTCCGTTTGAATTTTTTTTGTTTCTACTGCTAACTTTTGTATACTTTCTAACTCCTTTTTTTTCTGCCATTCGATCATTTTTGTATGCAATTCTTTTTCAATTTCGGCTCTAGTTGAATCACCAGGAGTGAATTCGTGATTGCAATTTGGACAGGTAATGATTAATTCAGACATTGATTATTTTGTTATGCTGTGAAGATATTAAAAAGCATGGAGCAAAACAGAACTTCATTTTGCATTGAATTGGATGTTGATGACCTTCATAGTAAATGGTTCTGATGATTCACAATACAAAAGCCTTAACATTTTGTGTTAAGGCTTTTGTGCCCAAGACTGGATTCGAACCAGCACGCCGTTTCCAGCACCACCACCTCAAGGTGGCTTGTCTACCAATTTCAACACCTGGGCGAATAATAAATCAATGCAATATTAGCATTTTTTTTTGCTGATCATATATGATTTTACATTCTTTCAGGAACTCTGATACCTAATACTTTCATCCCAGTTTTAATTACTGAAGCTGTTAAAATAGCCAACTTTAATCGGAGGTTCTTTTTCTCCAAAGTTTCTGCGTTTGCGATTGAATGTTCATTGTAAAAAGAACTAAATGTTTTAGCTACATTATATGTGAATATAGCCACTTTAGATGGGTCTTGTTCTATTCCAGCATCCATTAATGTTGTGGGGAATTGTTCTAGTTGAATAATTAATTCTTTTTCTAAAGGTAATAAAGTTGTATTTTTTGCTGAAGCATCTGTATTCAGTGGTAATTTTTCTGTAATTCCCATTTTCCTTAATATACTCTTAATTCTTGCATAGGTATATTGTATAAATGGACCTGTGAATCCATGAAAATCAATGCTCTCCTCTGGGTTAAAAACCATCTTCTTTTTGGGATCTACTCTTAATAAAAAGAACTTCAAAGCACCTAGCCCTAAAATTTCATACAATTCTATTCTTTCTGCTTCCGTGAAATCATTCACCTTACCTAATTCTTCTGTTTTTGCTTTGGCTATATCTATCATCGCTTGTATCAAATCGTCTGCATCTACTACTGTACCCTCTCTGCTTTTCATTTTACCAGAAGGTAACTCTACCATTCCATAACTCAAGTGATATATACCATCTGCAGAAGGTAGCCCAAGTTTCTGGCAAATTAATTTTAGCACTTTAAAATGGTAATTTTGTTCATCACCTACTACATAAATGCTTTGATTGGTATTGAATTCTTTTTGTTTTTGCTCTGCCAATCCAATATCCTGGGTTATATAAACAGATGTTCCATCTTTTCTCCTAACTATTTTTTCATCTAAGCCATCACTTGTTAAATCAATCCAAACACTACCATCTTCCTTTTGGAAAAATATGTTATTTTTTAATCCTTTGTTTACAAGGTCTTTGCCTAATAAATAGGTATCGCTTTCGTAATATACTTTATCGAAATCTGTACCAATTCGTTTATATGTTTCATCAAAGCCAGCATATACCCAGCTATTCATTTTCCTCCAAAGTTCTATTACGTCTGCTTTTCCCTCTTCCCAATCTAAAAGCATTTTTTGGGCTGCAATCATAATTGGAGCAGATTTTTCAGCCTCTTCTTCTAGCATGCCACTTGCTTTTAGTTGGGCTACTTCTGCTTTATATGCATCGTTAAATTTTACATAATAATCACCTACAAAGTGATCCCCTTTCATTTGAGAAGAACTTGGAGTTGCCCCATTTGCAAATAATTGCCAAGCAATCATACTTTTGCAAATATGAATTCCACGATCGTTTACAATACAAGTTTTGGCCACTTCATTACCGGTTATTTTTAATATTTCGGCAATACTTCTTCCTAAAAAATTATTTCTTAAATGACCTAAGTGTAGGGGTTTATTAGTATTGGGGGATGAATATTCAACCATTACTTTTGTCCCTGTTAAGGGGAAGCTTCCGTAATGGAGATTATTATAATTGGTAGAAATAAAAATTTCCCAATATTGTTCATTCACTACTAAGTTCAAAAAACCCTTTACTACATTGAATCTGGTGAATAGAGCAGGTGCATTTTTAATTAAATATGCACCCAATTCTTCTCCTAATTGATCGGGTGATTTTTTTAATAATTTTATAAATGAAAATAGTACAACGGTATAATCTCCCTCAAACTCTGCTTTGGTATTATTTACTAAAATTAATTCTGGTTCTATTAAATAATGATATAATTCATTTATACTACTAGCTGTTAACGTTTTTATTTGGGAAACCAAACTCATATTTTAATTAATTACTTAAAACAAAACTAACTATTTAAGCGCTACCTTTGCAAACCGTTATGCAAAAGCTGCATTTTTTTGTACGTAACACCATTCTTAAGACGGTAGATTTATTTTATCCACTGTTTCAACGCTTCATGCCCTTACAGACTTTTAGATATGCAGCATGTGGGGGTTTTAATACGGTTTTAGATATTGGATTGTTTTTTATTTCTTACAATTATATTTTTTTAAAAAAACCTGTTCAGTTAGGCTATTTGACCATTGGTGCTCATATTGCTTCTTTTTTACTAAGCTTTATGGTTACTTTCCCTAGTGGATTTTATTTAAGCAGGTATGTTGTATTTCAAGAAACAAATGTTGCAAAAGCCCAACAATTAGGCAAATATTTAATGGTAGTAATTAGTTGTTTAGTTCTTAACTATATTTTTTTAAAAATATTTGTAGATTCATTTGGATGGTATCCCACTCCCTCTAAAATTGTTACTACTTTTTTTGTTGTAGCATTTAGCTATTTTACTCAAAAAAATTTCACATTCAAACCAGCTAAACATTTAGATTAAGCGTTTTTATCATTTTAATTACAAGTTTATTTTACCAATCATCTTTTAATTATCCCATTAAAATAATCAGGAATATATGAGAATTTTCTGTGGTTGATTATGACTTGTTTTCTTAATGGTTGCTAAAATGACCCAAAATTGTTCAATAAATCTGTTTAAATGATACAAAATGGCTTAAAATTAGCCCAAAACCTATATTTTATGACAATATTTCATTGAATGAGGAGGTGGCATAATCATTGCCTTTAAAGATTAAGAAAAATTTAAAATATGGGAAAGATAATTGGGATTGACCTCGGAACCACTAACAGTTGTGTATCCGTAATGGAAGGAAATGAGCCTGTTGTTATTGCAAATGATGAAGGCCGTAGAACTACGCCATCTGTGGTTGCTTTCTTAAAAAATGGAGAGCGAAAAGTAGGGGATCCTGCAAAACGTCAAGCTATCACTAACCCACAAAACACAATTTCAAGTGTGAAGCGTTTTATGGGAAGAAGATTTGATGAAGTAACTGAAGAAATTAGCCACTGGAGTTATCAAGTTGCTAAAGGTGATAACAATACCGTTCGTGTAGCCATAGAAGATAGATTGTATACACCACAAGAAATTTCTGCGATGATTTTGCAGAAAATGAAAAAAACAGCAGAAGACTATCTTGGTCAAGAAGTAACCGAGGCTGTAATTACGGTTCCTGCCTATTTTAATGATGCACAACGTCAAGCAACTAAAGAAGCTGGTGAAATTGCAGGATTAACGGTTAGAAGAATTGTAAATGAACCTACTGCTGCAGCTTTGGCGTATGGCCTAGATAAAAAACATGCTGATCAAAAGATTGCTGTTTTCGATTTGGGTGGTGGTACTTTTGATATTTCAATTCTAGAATTGGGGGATGGTGTATTTGAAGTAAAATCTACCAACGGTGATACTCATTTAGGTGGGGATGATTTTGATAAAGTGATCATGGATTGGTTGGCAGACGAATTCAAAAAGCAAGAAGCAATTGATCTTCGTAAAGATCCAATGGCCCTTCAGCGTTTAAAAGAAGCAGCAGAGAAAGCTAAAGTAGAATTGAGCTCTTCTTCAGAAACTGAAATTAACTTACCTTATGTTACTGCTGTTGATGGAGTTCCTAAACACTTAGTTGTAAAATTAAGTAGAGCTAAATTTGAACAATTATCTGATAATTTATTTGCACGTTGTTTAAAACCTTGCGAAGCTGCATTAAAAGATGCAGGTTATGCTACTGCAGACATTGATGAAATAATATTAGTAGGCGGTTCTACAAGGATCCCCAAAGTTCAAGAAATTGTAGAGAAATTTTTTGGTAAAAAACCAAATAAAGGGGTTAATCCAGATGAAGTTGTTGCCGTTGGTGCAGCAATTCAAGGTGCTGTTTTAACAGGAGAAGTGAAAGACGTTTTATTGTTAGACGTTACTCCTTTGGGCTTAGGTATCGAAACAATGGGAGGAGTAATGACTACCATGATCCCTTCTAACACAACCATTCCTACTAAGAAAACTGAAGTGTATTCTACTGCTAGTGACAATCAACCTGGGGTTCAAATTCATGTTTTACAAGGCGAACGTCCGATGGCTGCTCAGAATAAAAGTTTAGGTATGTTTAATTTAGATGGAATTCCACCTGCACCAAGAGGTGTGCCTCAAATTGAAGTTACTTTTGATATTGATGCCAATGGTATGTTGCACGTTAGTGCAAAAGACAAAGGCACTGGTAAAGAGCAGAAGATTCGTATAGAAGCTGGAAGCGGATTGAGCAAAGAAGAAGTAGAAAAAATGAAGGCAGAAGCTAAAGCCAATGAAGCAAGTGATAAAGAAGCAAGAGATCGAGTGGAAAAATTAAATCAAGCCGATAGTTTGATTTTCCAAACCGAAAAGCAATTTAAAGATTTTGGAGATAAAATTCCTGCGGATAAAAAAGCTGCTATTGAAACTGCTTTAACTAAGCTAAAAGATGCACATAAAAATCAGGATATTGCTTCAATTGATTCAGCAATGGCAGAAATGAATACTGCATGGACTGCTGCCAGTGAAGAAATCTACAAAGCACAACAGGAATCTGCTCCTCAACAAAATGCACAACCTAGTCAAGATGATAATCAAGGCAATTCTCAAGCAAAGAATGATACAGTTGAAGATGCACAATTTGAGGAAGTGAAGTAATAAAATAATTTATTGTTTATTTCTTAAAATGTAAACAATGAATTTTTAAAAATATAATTCAAAAAAAGAGGCTGTCTCCAAAGATCGAGATAGCCTCTTTTTTATTTTAAATAAGTGAAGTATACATATTGCTATTTATACAATTATCTAATGATTACTGTTCCTAATTGTTTAGTGATATCTCTTTCAAATTCCTTTAATTGTTTGTGCAATTCAATAAGTTTTAATTGTTCTTCAAAAGATGCATTTTCCATATCCAATTGATTTTGCTCAAACATTTTCTTCAGTTTACGAAGTTTAAAATAATTCAAGCTCAAGATGGTGTCTTGAACAGAAATATCTCTATTTAATATTTTCATTCCCTGCATTACATCATCCCAGCGCATACTTAACTCAAATGGTACAACAGACAAGTTTACCACCAAGTTTCTTATTTGCTCATCTTCATGATATAACATTGAATTGGTTGAAGGTTCTAATCCTTTATTATACCAATCCTTATATTCTTCTAATAAGCGGATGAAGAGTGGATTATCGAAATTGAATTGGTCTAACTCACTAAAAATGAATGCAGCAATGGTAATGGTTTCAGAAAAAGGTTTTAATCCATGATCGAGCAGTACCCTAAGTATATTTTTTTCATAAGCATCATCTTGTTGTAATAGCTCGGTACTTTCATCAAAATTAACCGATTGTTTTAAAGCATCTTTTTGAATAAACGCTGCTTCTTCAAACGGCAATTTTTTTTCCTCCTTAGCAATTTTATCACGCTTGTATTTATTCACTAGATTAGTAAATCCAGTTTCATCAATCTTTAATAGTGCTGCACATTGACGTATATAATCTTGCTGTTTAGTGAAATCTTCTGCTCTATTAATTTTACTGAGCGATTCTGCTATTTGGTTTACGATATCCCTTTTTTTATTTACATCTGTACCTGCTTCTTTTAATAAAACTTCTAATTGAAAAAGAATGAAGTCTTTTTTTGAAGCGGCTATAAATTCATTGAACGCAGTTGCGCCTACTTTATTTACATAGCTGTCGGGATCTTCATTATTAGGTATTAGAACTAGCCGAACATTCAAACTTTCTTCTAATGCTAAGTCTAATCCTCTTAAAGCTGCTTTAATTCCTGCACTATCTCCATCGTAAATAATCGTTAAGTTATTGGTGTATTTTTTTATTAGTCTTAACTGATCTATTGTTAAAGATGTACCTCCGCTGGCTACTACATTTTCAATACCTGCCTGATGTAAACTTACCACATCGGTATAACCTTCTACTAATAAACACTCGTTGGCTTTGTCAATAGCCATTCTTGCAAAATAAGACCCATATAAAATTTTACTTTTAATATAGATTTCATTCTCTGGAGTATTTATGTATTTAGGGCCTCGATCATTTTTACCAATTACCCGAGCCCCAAATCCTATTACTTTTCCACTGTTATTGTGGATAGGAAAAATAATTCTTGAACGATAATTATCAACCAATTCTTCATTTCTGGAAGACACCAACCCGGTTTTAGGTAATAATTCTGGATTAAATTGATTATCTAAAAGTGCTTTTGTTAAACTATCTCTAGCTGATGGATTATATCCGATTTGGAATTTATGAATAATATCTTCTCTAAATCCTCTTTCTTTTAAGTAAGAAAGAGCAATAGTTTCTCCTTCCTCAGTATTAAATAATTGATTGGTGAAAAATTTTTGTGCAAAATGATTGATTGCATGTAAACTGTCGGCAATTTGTATTTGTTGAACCTGCTCTGCAGTTTTCTGTGTTTCTTCTACTTCTATATTATATCTTTCAGCTAACCATTTTAAAGCTTCAACATAACTATATTTTTCATGTTCCATTAAAAAAGTAATGGTATTTCCACTTTTACCACAGCCAAAACATTTATAAATTTCTTTAGCAGGAGATACGGTAAAAGAAGGAGATTTTTCGCCATGAAATGGGCAGAGACCTAAATAATTAGTACCTCTTTTCTTTAATTTTACAAATTCACCTACTACATCTATGATGTCTATTCTGTTGGTGATTTGTTGTATGGTGTTAGGTGAAATCATGAAATTTTACTAGAATTGCTAAATTAACACTTCTTCGTTAAGGAGGAAGTTTCAAAAATTAATTATCGTGGTTTAAGCAAACTGATTAATTTTAAGAATGCTAAAAAAAGAACGTCAGGCCTATATAATACAGCAAATCAATATACATAACAAAGTTTTATCATCCGATTTGTGTGTTCAATTAGATGTTTCGGAAGATACTATACGAAGAGATTTGCAAGAACTAGCAGAAGAAGGAAAGTTGATAAAAGTACATGGAGGTGCTTTAGCCAAATCATTTCATTTTACCATTGAAACTAATAGTGTTTATAATCTATCTGCTAAGCAGATCATTGCCCAAAAGGCAATTGATTTAATTAAAGATGGTATGCTGATCGTAATTTCTGGGGGTACTACCATGCGAGAATTAGTTAAAATGTTACCATCTCAATTAAATGTAACTTTTGTAACAGCAAATATGCCTATTGCATTAGAGTTGTTGAATCATCCCAATGTAGAAGTAATTTTTTTAGGGAATAAATTATTGAAAAGCGCACAAATGGCAGTTGGGGCAGAAGTTGTTCAACGTTTATCTCAAATAAAAGCCGATTTGTGTTTGTTAGGTACCAATAGCATTGATCCTATAAATGGGATCACCGATTTGGAGTGGGAAATTATTGAAGTAAAAAAAGCCATGATTGCTTGTGCTCAAAAAGTAGTTTCATTGGCCATTTCCGAAAAATTAAATACTACACAAAGATTACAAGTTTGTGCTTTAGATAAGATAGATATGCTCATCACCGAACTAAGCCATGATCATGAAAAATTAATCCCATATGCTCATCCAAACATCACTATTTTGTAATTTCTAGATGTTTATTGTTCAAATTTCCCGATCATCAAAATAAACGCATTTTATTGCTGTAATTTTTCTTAATTTAACAATTAATACCCTATATTTAAGAAATATTAACAAATATTATTCAATTCTGCGTTTTTATGCAATTTTTTTAGCTTTAAAATGCGTGAATTGAACCAAACCACTGTATTTATGAGAAAAATCGCCAGATTATTTAAGCCAGTAGTTTTTCTGCTGCTTATTTTCTCGTTACCAATTATTGGGCAAAGTCAAGTAATTTATGGTTCAGTACAAGATGCTGATAAGAAATTGCCTTTATTGGGAGTAACGATTAAAGTAATTGGAACAACTATTACTTCGCAAACAAAAGACAATGGAGTTTTTACCGTTAAAGCTAGTAAAGGTCAAACCTTACAAATTAGCTTTATTGGTTTTGAAACTCAGCGTGTTGTTGTTGGTAATGGGCCAGTGAATGTACTGCTTAAAAGTGCTGTGAATGAGTTAGATGAAGTGGTGGTTGCCATGGACATCAAGCGAAAGTCTAGGGATTTAGGATATTCTACTCAAGTGGTTAAAGGCGATGACATTAAGGAAACTCAACGCGAGAGTTTTATTGGAGGGCTGCAGGGAAGAATTGCTGGTGCAACCATTACAGCAACTTCAGGGGTTCCTGGAGCATCATCTACCATTGTGTTAAGAGGGTTTAATTCATTGTCACTAGATAATCAGCCTTTATTTGTTATAGATGGTATTGTGAGAGATAATTCTACGATTGATGCTTCTGCATCTGTTCCTTCGGCAGCTGGTCAAAGTAATACATCGAATGATTTTACCAATAGAATTTCCGACATTAATCCAAATGATATTGAATCTGTAACTGTTTTAAAAGGACCTGAAGCAACCGTACTTTATGGTAGTGCTGCAAGTAATGGGGCAATTGTTATTACCACCAAAAGGGCAAAATTATCAGATGGCAGAAGATTCAATATGAATTATGATAATAGTATTCGATTTCAGGAGCTACAAAATTTTCCTTCTGTTTTTAATGGTTTTTCCAATGGAGTTAATGGGATTGCCTCTACGGCAACTTTTTCGGCATTTGGCCCTGCATTACCCGCAGGAACGCCATTGTTTGATAATGTGGGAAATTTTTTCAAAACAGGCTTTGGTATGACTCATAATTTAAGTGCAGAATTTGGGAAAGGCAATTCAAGCACTAGAATTAGCGGATCTTATTACGACCAAACAGGAGTGGTACCCAATACCCGATTACAAAGAACCAATTTTAGAATAACCAACAATACTAAAATAGGAAAGTACTTAGATATATCTCCTTCAATAGCTTATTCCAATAGCTTTAACGATAAAGCCTTGAAAGGAGCAAATGGCTACTTGCTCAATCTTTTTTTATGGCCAGCAACAGACAATGCAATTGATTATTTATTGCCCAATGGTCATAAAAAATATTTAGCTAATCCTTTAGCAAATAACCCTTCAGATGATGCAGGTTTGGGAACAGTTTCAGAAACAGATAATCCTTTTTTTGCAGTAAATAGAAATGAATCTAGGGATAAAACCAATAATTACGAAGCTAATCTTTCAATTAATTATAATCCTTACAAATGGTTAACGGTTGCTGGTAGATTTGGATATAATTATTATACTATTGCTGGATTTCAGTTTCGCGATCCTGAGTCTTCTTCTCAATCATCTTTGGCCAATCAGGGTCAATTAGATAATTATTGGACAAGGGCTCAAACATATAACCATACTATAACCGCAACCGTAAAAAAAGCATTTGGTGATTTTAATACCCGATTTACAGCAGGAACTAGATGGAGCCAAAGTAAAATTGAAAATTATGGAATTTCAGGTACTAAAGACAGTACCCGTAGTTTTGATAGTAGTAGTACCGGCCTTACAACTCGTTCAAGGTTAAGTAGGGCTACATTGGCTGGTTCCGATCAATGGAATCAACGTAACGCCTATCAAATTGCAGGATTTGGAGAAGCTACATTGAGTTATAAAAACTTGGTATTTTTAACAGGTTCCATTGCTTTTGAATCGTCTTCTGTTTTACCTGCTGCGAACAGAAATTATAGTTATCCTGGGGGAAGTTTAAGTATCATCATGAGCGATATCTTTCCTACTTTGAAAGGAGGCGTGTTAAATTATTGGAAATTGAGAAGCTCTTTAGCATCCACTGCAAGGCTTCCATCTCCTTATGCCAATCAATCTAATTTTGTTCCAACTGTTACCAGTGTTGCTCCAGGGATTGTTCCTTTGCAATATGCTTTTACCAATGCCAATCCAAATTTGCGACCTGAGAAACAAAATACGTATGAAATTGGAACAGAACTAAGACTTTGGAATGATCGTATTACAATTGATGCCGCTTATTATAATACAAAAGCAATAGATCAAATTGCACAAGGATTTCGTGCAAGTTATGGTACTGGTTTTGTGTTGAATACCGCCAATAACTCAAGTGTTCAAAATGAAGGAGTTGAAATTTCTTTGGGCATAAAAGCTATCCGCAAGAAAGATTTTGACTGGACTATTCAATTCAACTTTAACCATATGTGGAATAAAGTTTTGGCCATACCCGCATCAATTGATGTTTCTGGTGGAGACTATTATGACGCATCTACCTGGTTGTATAATAATGCAAGAGGTGGTTTGAGGCCTGGTTATTCAACAGGAACCATTACGAGTTTTGGGTATAGAAGACAAGACCTTTTACCTACTGGTGCCAATGGAGTAAAAGCCAATAATGGACTGATTTTAGTTTCTCCTTTAACCGGTTTGCCTGTTCAAGATGCAGTTTGGAGAGTTAGAGGAGATAGAACGGTTTGGCTTACATTAGGAACAGTTAATAGATTCCGTTATAAAAATTGGAATTTAAGTTTCTTATGGGATTTGAGAATTGGAGGAGATATTTATAACGGTACAAATATGTACTTAACCAATTTAGGTAAATCTCCCAAAACGGCTGATCGTTTAACTCCTAGAGTAGTATCTGGAATTGTTTTAAATGGATTAGAAAATTCAACGACTCCAACTATTAATAATATATACGTTACTCCATATTATAACAATACGTATTACGCTTCAGGTTCCATGCCAGAAGAAGATTATATGGAGAAGGGAATTAATTCATTCCGTTTAAGGGATATATCCTTGAGTTATTCTATTCCTACAGATGTTTTAGCCAATAGAAGCAGAAATACAAGTAATCCATCGGGGTTAATAGATTTTTTGCCGATAAAGACTTTTAGTTGTTTTATTACTTGTAACGATTTATTATTATTTACCAATTATTCTGGAGCCGATCCTTCCGCAAATGGAGGAAACGCTTCATTGCGTGGTGTAGGTGCAGTAGGTTTTGATTATGGAAATATTGCTGCTCCATTAAGTTTTAACGCTGGTTTTAGAATTGGTTTTTAATTGAATTAAATAAAAATGATTATGAAAAATAGATCCTTTATAACTTTTTCGCTCAATACAATGGTTTTTGCTATTGGCTTTATGACCATTCAAGCTTGTTCAAAAAAGTTAGATAGTGTATACCTGAATCCCAATAACCCCGTTGAGGTTGATATTGAAGCCATACTGCCTAATGTAACCAATCAAATGACTTCTACGGCAGCTCCACCAACTGGTGGTGGTGGTGGTTCTTATGGTGCTGTAGCTGAAGCAGTATTAATGGCTAGATATATTCAATATTGGAATGATGTTGCTACAAATAATTCCTACGACCAAATGGGTGGAGCTTTAGGGGCAGCAGGGTCTGCCGATAACACTGGCTTGGTTTGGGCCATGCATTATTATGGAATTGGTGCCAATGCTAAATACATCATTTCTAGAGGACGTGTTCAGGAAAAATGGGATTATGTAGGTGTTGCCAATGCTATTTTTGCTTTTAGTTGGCTCACACTTACGGAAGAGTATGGGGAAGTAATTTTGAAGCAAGCGTTCGACCAAAGTCGTTCTCAATTCGATTACGATTCTCAAGAATCAGTTTATGATTCTGTTCGACATATTTGTGATAGCGCAATTATGTATCTGAGTAGAACCGACGGAAAAGTAAGCCCAGCCAATTTGGCCAGAGGGGATGCCTATTTTTATGGTGGGGATGTAAATAAATGGAAAAAATTTGTATATGCCATCAAAGCCAGAACTTATGCTCATTTAAGTAATAAAGCTATTTATACAACTAATAAATATGCCGATTCAGTTATTAAATATTGCGACTTAGCCATTATAAATAATGCGGATAATGCCACACAAAAATGGGTGGGTGGAAATTTTAGTGGTACCAATAACTATTATGGCCCTTATAGGGGTAATATAGGTGCATTAAGGCAAACTGCTTTTATAGCGGATCTATTAACAGGGGCATCAGCTACTTCTCCATTTAACGGGGTTTTTGATCCTAGAACACCTTATTTGATTAATGAAAATACCAATGGTACTTATAAAGGAGTATTGCCAGGGCAAGGGGCATCTGGATTAGGAACTTCCGACCAACCTAAAAATTTTTGGAGAGCAGCTTTTTCAAGTACTTCCAGTGCTGTTAAAGACTCTGGTAGATATATTTTTAATAACCTTGCCCCAATGCCTGTATTAACTGCCAGTAATGTTCTTTTTATGAAAGCAGAAGCCGCTTTTAGAAAAGGAGATAAGGCTTTGGCATTAGCTGCTTATATAAGTGGGATTAATTTATCTTTTGAATTACTTCAAACACAATATGAAGAAAGAATTCCTACAGCGTTAAAAATAACTCCAGCTACAAAAGCTGATTACTTAAATAACCCAAAAATTATTCCTCCAACTGCCTCACAATTAACTTTAAGCCAAATTATGTTGCAAAAGTATATTGCGCTTTATGGTTACGGATTTCATGAAACTTGGACGGATATGCGTAGGTTTCATTATACCGATCTTGATCCTGCTACAGGGAATCAAGTATATGCTGGCTTTACGTTGCCTACCGTATTATTTGTAAATAATAATGGTAAACTAGCTTATCGTGCTAGACCACGTTACAATTCGGAATTTTTATATAATATTCCTGCTTTACAAACCATTGGAGCCTTGGCTACTGATTACCATACCAAAGAACATTGGTTTATGCAACCTTAATTTTTACTGATAAAAAAAGTATCATGAAATACAATCGATCCAAATATATTATCTCAGCAGTTGCATTTTTATTTTTATATGCCTGCACTAAAAATACGGGTATCACGAACCAATCTTATGATGTTTATGGAATTAGTTCTTCATCTGGGCAATTGAAAATTAATTTAGCTACTTCTTATACAGTAGACTATAATACGATGCTCATTAAGATCAATGACAAAGTGGTGAGTGGTTCCTTGCAAACCAGAACCCCTTTCCCTGGTGGTGGTTACAATACCCGAGGAAGTAATTATGCTTTATATTTAACTGTTCCTTTGGGTGCAAATAAAGTTTCTTTATTGATTCCTAAAATAGGAACGACTGAAGACTCAATAATCTTATATACCACATCAATCACCATTCCAGATAATGCTCCTTATACCCTTCATATTGCCGATACTTTATCCGCTGCAATTAATAAAACAAAGTCAGTATTGGTTAAAAATGAAATAAGTGATATGGATACTGGATATTGTAGATTTAAATTTGTGAATCTTATTCCCAATGTAGCCGCAGTGGATCTTTACTTGAATGATGTTAAATTAAAATCCGCTATTCCTTATCTTGGAGCTACTGATAGTTTCTCTGTTAAAACAGGCGTAAATGCACCTGGATATAAGGCAGGTGTGGTAACAACCTGGGCAGTGAGAATTGCAGGAGCGTTGCCTACATCTAAAGCATTAGCCAGTTATGGTAGTGCAAACGGATTACAAAGTCAACGCGTTTTAACCGTATTTTGTTTAGGATATGCTGGTTTTACTGGAACGAAATTGCCTTATGTTTCTTTAACACTAGATAAAAATAATTAACAGATTATATCTATCAATTGTAATAAAGGAGGATGATTTTTTAGGATCATCCTCCTTTGTTGTTTACAAGATGCTTAATTTTATCCTTTATTTGATAAAAAACGTTTAGCTGTTTTTTATTTAAAATGTATGGTATGTATAGATGGACGAAATTGATTTTAATACTTACGGGCTTATTTTGTGTAATTCTGTTGAACGCTCAGCAGGTAGATTCTATGTTGAATATATACAGAACAAACTATTTATCTGAAAAAACATATTTACATTTTGATAGGGAAGTGTATAACAAGGGCGAAACAATTTGGTTTAAA
Organism: Sediminibacterium sp.; assembly: GCA_036170555.1. GTDB lineage: Bacteria > Bacteroidota > Bacteroidia > Chitinophagales > Chitinophagaceae > Sediminibacterium. Next base: position 35,873 of record JAVHPL010000131.1, read on the forward strand.
GCATATATTTTAGCAGGAGAAAAACCTTCTGATTATAGCAGAAATTTTTATGTAGATTGGTATAATGAGGATGGAACAATATTGAAACATACTATTCTTCCTATTTTTGAATCTTCGGCAAGAGGCATGTTTATCATACCAGAAAAATATGCAGGGAAAGCTGTTTATGTAAAAGCTTACACAAGTTGGATGCTGAATTTTGATACAAGTTTTATTTTTTCAAAAACACTTCAAATTCGAGGGAATGATTCAATAAAAACGAAGCGTAATTTATCTACTTACACGCTTCAATTTTTTCCTGAGGGAGGAGACTTGGTTTTAGGCATTTCATCTAAAGTTGGTTTTTTGGCTACAGATCAACAAGGATTACCGATCTCAATAAAGGGAGCTATTTTTAACAATAAACATGAATTGATAGATTCAATTATAAGTATTCATGATGGAATGGGAAGTTTTTCATTAGAGCCAATTGTTGAACAAACTTATACATGTAATTGGGTAGATGAATTTGGATATACTCACGAAACGAATTTGCCCGCTGTAAAAAATGAAGGGATAATTCTTGAAACAAGTATTAATGAGAAGAAAGTGATATATGTAATTAAGCGGTCTTCTGAAATGAACAGTACTTTTAAACAACTGCATGTAGTAGCTTCTATTAATCATCAATTGGTATATAATGCATCGGTTAATTTATCTAGCAAAAGAAATGCAGGGGGTAATTTTTATGTAGGAGACTTGCAAACAGGAGTACTTCAACTTACCGTATTTAATCATAATTGGATTCCTATTGCAGAAAGAGTTGTATTTGTAAACAATCAACATCATTATTTTAATACCCAATTGAGTATTGATAATAAAAGAGTTACTCCTAGATCTAAAAATATCTTTACTATTTATGTTCCCGACAGTATCTCTAGTAATTTATCTATAGCTATAACCGATGCTTCATTGCCTACAAATAATAGTAGTAATATCTATTCTCAATTATTACTCAGCAGTGATATAAAAGGATATATTCATAATCCTGCATATTATTTTAGCTCTAATCAAGAAGAAATTAAGAATCATCTTGATTTAGTAATGTTAACTCATGGATGGAGGCGTTATAAGTGGAATGATATTATAAATAATAAATTGCCTGCTATTAAATATCCAATGGATAATGATTACTTGCAAATAAAAGGGAACATAGTTTCAGGTAATAATATATATTCTAAATTAAATCAGCAAATGACGTTGATTATGCAGTCGAAAGACAGCACTAAACAGTATTTTATAGTGCCTATATTACAAGATGGATCTTTTAAGCAACGTGGATTAATTTTTTTTGATACAGCTACACTATTTTACCAAATTAATAAAGACAAGAAATTAAGTGATAAAATTACGGCAACATTTCAATCTAGCTTACCAATAATATATTACCCACAAAAAATTAAATTTAATCAATATTACGCACCAGATACATCAAACTTATTTTTAGAGAATCTTTTTTATTCAACTGCTTCTAAAATAAAAAAACAATATGATACTACAATAATACTTAAGAACGTAACTGTATATACGAAATCAAAATCAGCAATTGACATACTAGATGAAAAATATACTTCTGGGCTTTTTAGTAACCGAAATGATTACTCTTTTGATATGATAAATGATGAACGTGCAAAAGCATCCATCAATGTTTTTTACTATCTTCAAAATCTAATACCTGGGCTATCTATGTCTATTCCTATTATGGGATCTAATGGTGCAGAAGATGCCAATAGTGACAATGTGCCTGGGTTAAGTTGGCGGGATGGTAGCCCTGAAATATTTATCAATGAAATACCAGCCGATGCATTGTCTGCAATGAATCTTAGCATGACTGATGTTGCTTATATTAAAGTTTTTAAACCCCCTTTCATGGGTTCTTCGGGTTCTGGAGCATCTGGAGCTATTGCTATTTATACAATAAAACCTACGGATAAAAGTACAGATAAAATAAAGGGAATGAATAGTACCATTTTAACTGGATATTCTTATTACAAAGAATTTTATCATCCTGATTATACATATCCTCAAACAAAATTACCCGACACCAGAGCCACACTTTATTGGAACCCTTATATCCTTACCGATAAAAAAAATAAAACGGTAAAAATTAGTTTTTATAATAACGATATTACTCAAAAATTTAGGGTAATTATTGAAGGAGTTAATACAAAAGGGA
>JAVHPL010000132.1:0-8883 GCA_036170555.1 Sediminibacterium sp.
TTTTAAGTTTGTTAAAATATTTAATCCAAGCAGGCCATTTTTTGTTTGTGTAAAATACATAGCACCCAATTCTTCCAAATGTTCATCGATCATTGGGACTCTAACATAATATTTGCCTTTGATAGTTTTTTCTTGCGCAAAAGCATAACTTAACAGTGGTTTATTTTTAAAATTTGCAAAAGTAACTCGCTCTAAATTTTGCATAGCTTCAATAGAAATATTTTTTTGTACTAAAGCGTCAACCTTTATTTCTAACCGTTTATTACAACTCAGAGAGAGAGAGTAAAGCAAAAGTGATGATTAGCCAAATTCTTAATAAGTAATTCTTCATAAATATTATGATTGTTTTCAATGTACATAAAAATTCATTCAGAAAATATTTATTCCAACATAACTCAAAAATCTTAAAATATATATTTGCAGGATGAAACCCACTCTTTTTTATTGTTATGATGCCTATTGTGGATGGTGTTATGGTTTTAGTGCTGTGATGAAAAAAATAGCGTTGGCCTATCCCGATTTGCCCATTGAAGTGCTTTCTGGGGGAATGGTTTTACCCGCCGAGCCAGTACATATTGGGGTTACGGCAGGATATATCTTAAGCGCATATAAAACAGTGGAAGACTATACTGGTGTTCGTTTTGGAGCAGATTACTTATGGCACTTGAACAATCCAGAATTAAGCGATTGGTACCCCAATTCGGAAAAACCAGCCATTGCTTTATGCATTTTCAAGGAAATATATCCCGAAAAACAGATTGAATTTGCTGCAGATCTTCAAATTGCCTTGCATAGTGAAGGCAGAGACTTAACAGATGATGAAGCTTACCGCCATTTGTTAGAGAAATACGGAATTCAATCTGAAATGTTCTATGAAAAACTGCAAAGTGAAGCATACAAAGAACAAGCACACTATGAGTTTTCATTGGTAAAACAATTACAGGTTACCGCATTTCCATGCCTATTGTTACAAGTTAGTGAATCTAAATTTCACTTGCTTGCCAAGGGATACACTCCATACGAAGATTTAAATCAAAGATTAGCCACTGTAATGGCCACTTTACCCTAAAACGCTTATCCAAAGCACAATTTCCTTTACTTTGCACTTCAATTGAAATAACTATGGAGTACAATAAATTGATATCAGTTACCGGCAAGAGCGGTTTGTTTGAATTAGTGAGCAGCAAAAATGATGGTGCTATTTTAAGATCTTTAGATGATAAAACAACCAAGTTTGTAAGCAGTAGAGTTCATAATTTCTCTCACCTAGAAAGCATTGAAGTATATACTATTCGGGAGAATGTAAATTTGGTTGATATTTTTAAGGCAATGGAAGCCAGTAAGGAAAAACAACCTTCCGATAAAGATGCTGCTGCAGTAAAAGCCTATTTTGAAAAAGTATATCCAGATATGGATTTTGATCGTGTATATGCGAGTGATATGAAGAAAATGGTCAAATGGTTTGCTGTTTTAAAAGACAATCATATTGAAGCCAAATTATCAGATTCCGAAGAAACAACAACTGAAGAATAGTCATTAGTTGATACCTTGTGCAATCTAATTGCGCAAGTATGAAAAAATGGATTTTATTATTCCTCCTTTTTAGTGTTGAAATAGCTCAAGCTCAGCAATTTTTTGAGCCTACTCCTGCTGCCAAAAAGTGGGTAAAAAAACAGTTCCGCAAACTCAGTAAAAATCAGCGTATTGCCCAGTTGATGATTATTAGGGCACATAGCAATTTAGGACCAGAGCATATTGCAGAAGTAAGCAACCTAATTAAAAGCTACAACGTTGGTGGTCTTTGTTTTTTTCAAGGAGGGCCTGTAAGGCAAGCAGTTTTAACCAATCAATATCAAGCCCTTGCAAAAACTCCTTTGATGATTAGCATAGATGGAGAATGGGGACTGGGTATGCGTTTAGATAGTGTAATCAACTACCCTCGTCAATTAATGATGGGTGCTGTAAATGATGCATCATTAATATATGAGTTTGGAAAAGCTGTAGGAGAACAGTGCAAGCGCATGGGTATACAAGTAAATTATGCGCCTGATATTGATGTGAACAATAATCCAATGAACCCAGTTATTAACGACCGAAGTTTTGGGGAAGATAAATACAAGGTTGCCTTATATGGTACTGCATACATGAAAGGAATGCAGGAAATGGGAGTGATGGCAACTGGCAAACATTTTCCAGGGCATGGAGATGTTGCAGTAGACAGTCATTTAGACTTACCCATTATTACTAAAACCAGAGCACAATTAGATTCATTAGAATTGTATCCATTTAGATCGTTGATTAATGCAGGCATTGGTAGTATCATGAGTGCCCATATATTTATTCCTGCTATAGACAGTACAGCTAATTTAGCCGCCACTCTTTCCAGAAAAAATATTACCGATTTATTAAAAAAAGAATTAGGATTTAAGGGACTCACTTTTACTGATGCATTGGAAATGAAAGGGATCACCAAATATTTTCCTGCTGGCGAAGCTTCTGTTCAAGCATTGATTGCAGGTAATGATATGCTTTGTTTACCAGCAGATGTTCCAGCAACCATTAAAAAAATTCGTTTGGCTATTAAAGAAGGCAGATTAAGCTGGGATGAAATAAATGAAAAAGTAAAAAAAATATTACTGGCCAAATACCATTTAGGGCTTAATAAGATAGAAACAATTGATACCACCAATTTGGTTAATGATTTGAATGTTCAAACCAATCGTATCCGAAACATATTAAGCAAGAAAGCCATCACTTTACTTAGAAAAAATAATTCAAGTATTTTCCCATTGAATAAAGAAAAAAAGATTGCTTATATTTCTATAGGAGCTGCTGGTAAAAATTCCATCACCACCAAATTTGAACAGGAATTAAATGCAACTGTTTTTCAATTTGCAGCAAAACCTATGATTGGCAAACAAGTGATGGACGACTTTTCTGCCAATACAATTACTGCAGACAAAGCAGATATGAATTCGGTTACAACTTTAATTAATTCAATTCGAAGCAATAACTATGATGCCATTGTGATAGGACTTCACAATTACAATCGCAGACCTGCGAATAATTTTGGACTTAGTGCACCCATTATTACTTTGTTGAACCAAATTCAGGATATCAATACCATCACCTTATTTTTTGGAAATCCTTATGCTATTAAGTTTGCAAATGAATCTCCTAATTTAATGGCCTGTTATGAGGATGATGATTTAACACAACTTGCCGCATTTGATGTTCTTATAGGAAAATTAGAACCAAAAGGAATTTTACCTGTAACCATTTCTCCAGCATTCAAATTTGGAACAACTACATTGTACAATAGTTATTTACCCAAAGTAATTCCAGAAGATGCAGGATTAAGCAGCCAACAATTAGAACGTATTGATTCTATTGCAAATGATGCAATTGCCAAAGAAGCCATCCCAGGTTGTGTTGTATTGGTTGCTAGAAATGGAAAAATTGCCTATAACAAAGCATTTGGTTATACCAATTTAGATCAAAAAGAACCCATTGATCCTTCGTTTATATACGATTTAGCATCTGTTACAAAAGTATCTGCAACTACGGTTGCGATCATGAAATTGTATGAGGAGGGAAAAGTTGATTTACAAAAAACAGTAGGAGATTATTTGCCTTGGGTAGTTGGTTCAAATAAGGCATCTATTAAAGTGAAAGATATTTTATTACACCAGGCAGGGCTTACTCCATTTATTCCTTTTTACAGAGAATTGATTGATACTGTTACCAAACAACCCTTACCAGCTTATTTTTCTTCTACTGCAAAAGTAGATTTTTCTACACGAACGGCTGAAGGGATGTACTTAAGAAATGATTTCAGAGACTCTATTGTAAAGCGAATATTGCAGAGCAAAGTAAGCAACACTGGCAAAATGATTTACAGCGACAATGATTTTATTTTTTTAGGAGAAATTGTAAAAGCGGTTAGTAGAAAGCCTTTGAATGAATATGTACAAGATGTATTTTATGCACCATTGAATATGACTAGTACTGGATATAGCCCTAGAGAACGATTTTCATTGTCTACGATTGTTCCAACTGAAAACGATGAGTACTTTCGTCACCAATTAATCAGAGGAGATGTTCACGATGAGGGAGCAGCAGTAATGGGTGGCGTAGCAGGCCATGCAGGTTTATTTAGCAATGCTTATGACTTAGCCCAATTGTATCAATTATTACTAAACGGAGGTACACTTAACGGAAAGCGAATTTTAGAAACTGAAACCATTAATTTATTTACGGCATATAATAGTGAAAATAGTAGCCGAGGTCTTGGTTTTGACAAACCCAATAAAAACAATGCCAGCAGAAAGGAGCCTTATCCATCTAAATCAGTTTCCCCATCTACTTTTGGCCATACTGGCTTTACAGGAACCTGTGTATGGGTAGATCCTGCAAAAAACTTGATTTATATCTTTTTGAGCAATCGGGTTACCCCAACCAGAAACAATATCTCATTTAGTAAATTAAATCTGCGTTCAACCATACAGGAAGCCATTTATCAGGCATTATTATAAACATATCCTAATTTAGTAAGGTTAATACGTTGATGCTTTACCTTCACTCTATTAAAGTAAATCTGTATGCAATTTTCAACAAAGTATTTGCTAACCGCAGTGGCCATGATTGGGTTATTGGTTTCTTGTAAAAACAATGCCCCAAAAGAAACAAGATTAATACCCAAAGATGCTTTGGCAGTAGTAACACTTGATCCAAATTCATTGAGTGAGAAATTACAAAATGGTGGAATAAGTATAGATACAATCCTTAGTAAAATATTTGAAAAAGACTCATCGGGCATTCAGGATAAAAAATTAACCGATGATTTTAGAAAAAATGCAGGATTAAATTGGAAAGAAAAGATTCATTTTTTTGTTACGCAAAAAAAAGACACCAACAATACCGATATTACCAGTATGACGATATTAGCGAGCATGGAAGATGCCACTAAATTTAAAGCATTTATAACATCATACAAACCAGCATCTGCAAAAAAAATAAAAGTAGATAAACTCTTTAACTATATACAAGAAGATGATAATACCATCTTAGCATGGAATAAAGAATTTATCATGGCTAGTTTTTATAATCATACTGTTAAGCCCTTTTACGATACTTTACAGATGAAATTTATTATCCCAGAAAAATCAAATGATAGTCATAAATTATTAGCTTTTGTTTCAGCGTTATTTACACAAAAAGAAGATGCATCTATGATGTCTGTGAAAGGGTTTAATGACATGTTTAAAACTAAAGCAGAAGGCTATTTATTCAGCAGCACCAATCAACTATTAAATAACCTATCAGGAATGCCTCTGCAGTTGCCTAAATTAGAAGAATTGGTAAAAGACAACTATAGTGCTGCTACTTTAACATTCGATGATGGAAAAATTATTGCAAGGTCTACTACCTATACAAACCCTTTGGTGAGTAGTATTTTAAAAAACTATGCAGGACCTACAGTAAATGAATCATTAATTAAAAATTATCCTTCATCACATATAAATGGCATTATGATTGCCGCATTTAATCCTGCTATATTTGGAGGGGTTTTAAAACAGTTAGAAGTAGAAGGTTTGGTTAATGAATTTTTAAAAAAATCTGGAATTAGTAGCCAAGACTTATATGGCTCTTTAAAAGGAGATATTGCCGTAATGGTTTCTGATCTTGGCATCAATAATAATGAACCACAAAACAGAAAAGATGAAGTTTTCCTAATTCAACGAAAAACCTTGGGTAAAATGATTATCAATGTACCAGTAGGCAATAAGCAAAGCTTTCAAAAATTAATGAACAAAGCGGTTGAAATGGGAACTGTTGTGCAAAAGGGCAGCGAATACAAAGGATCCGATTTATTGAACACATTGGGTTTCTATTTGGTTGCCAATGACCAACAATTCATTTTAGCAAGTGATTCTATTACCTACCAACAATATATTGCAAAAACAAGTAAGATGGTAATTCAACCTGATGTGCTAGATTACTTTAAAGGAAAGTCTACCGTAATGTATATAGATATTGCCAATACCCTTGGTGGGTTTATGAAAGATTCAACAGGTATTTTTTATAATTCTATGGCTACAGCTAAAAATACCATTAAAGATGTATTGGGCAGTTCGGAGAATTTTGCCGATGGAAAAATTAATGCAGTAGTAGAACTGAGAATGCAAAATGAAAAACAAAATAGTTTAGTAACATTAATGAGTTTGCTTACAAATATTGCAGTAGACGTTCGTCAACAAGCTAAAAGAGAAAGAGAAATAGAAGAAAAAATGTTCCCATCGGGTATTCCCGCAGTTATTAGAGCTAATTAATTAAATGGATATGCTAGCGCTTCATCAGTTAATTCCTATCCCATTAAAAAATAGGCTTAGCAAAAAAGAATCAGCCGTATGGAATAAAACAATTCTTTTTAAAAAAGGAGAATGGATTAAAATTACTGCCCCAAGTGGTACAGGTAAAACTACTTTTACCAATATACTGTATGCATTAAGAACAGATTATGAAGGCAGTATATTGTTAGATGAACAAAATATTAAACAATTAAGTTCCCAAGCATTATCTGATATTCGGCAGGAAAAAATGAGCATTATTTTTCAAGATTTAAAATTATTTCCTCAACTTACTGCAAGAGAAAATATAGAGCTAAATCGTGTTCTACAAAAACCCTATTGCGATGCTAAACAAATAGAAAATATGGCATCCGATTTGGGTATCAGTGGCATTTTAGATCAAGCAGCAGGAACTTGTAGTTATGGTGAGCAACAAAGAATTTGTATTATAAGAGCATTGGTTCAACCCTTTGAATGGCTTATTATGGATGAACCATTTAGTCATTTAGACCAAGCCAATAAAAAAATAGCCGCAAACTTAATAAGTGCAGCCTGTAAAGCAAGAAATGCAGGTTTAATGATCACCGATTTAGATGATGACAATCTATTTAATTATTCAAGAATATTGTATTTGTAATGGATAAAAGCTTGCATATCATTTTACAAAAGCTAATTCGGAATAGCGCAGGCAGAACAAGATTTATACTAGCCACTACAGGATTATCTGTTGCCCTATTTTTATTGCTAATGGCCGTTCAAATTCAGGCCAATTTCCATGCCTTGTTAAACAGTAAAAATAATCAAGATAGCATTGCCAATTTCTTAGTTATTAATAAAGTATTAACCGATGCCAATATAGGTAAAACCACGTTGGATGATTCTATGGTGAATACAATTCGTTCACAAAAATTTACAGAAGCTGTTGGAATGCTTACCACAAGCAGGTTTAAAGCAAGTATTGAAAGCAAGAGCAATCGCTTTCCATTTTATACAGATATTGCCTTTGAAAGTGCCCCATCCGAATTTATAGATGTGGCAAATAAAGAATGGAATTGGAATGAGCAATCTCCTTATATTCCCATTATCATTCCCAATATGTTTTTAGATTTCTATAATTTTCAGTTTGCACTATCACAAGATTTACCGCAGCTTACACCAGCCATTGTTAAAATGATCATTTTCAAAATAACGGTTTATGGACCCAAGGGAGCCATTGCAATGGATGGTAAAATAGTAGGATTCAGTGATCGAATTTCTTCCATGCTTGTTCCTACAGAATTTATGCAATGGGGAAACAAACATTTTGCAACAGATAGTATACAAAATGCTTCTAGGCTCATCATTAAAACCAAAGATCCTGGCAATCCACTACTAACCAATTTCTTAAAAGAAAATAACCTCACAACGGATGCAGATAAAACCAGATTTAGCAAATACAGAAAAGTAGTAGATGTGGTGGTTGCCATATCGGGCATAACTGGGGTACTATTATTGGTTTTTGCATTACTCATTTTCACTTTATTTATACAACTTACCATCACATCCTGCAAAGAAGAAATTAGCTTATTGATTATCTTAGGTATATCTCCAAATCAACTCAGCACATTTTTAATGCGCCAGTTTTTCCCCTCCAATTATTGGATTGTATCTATTGCTTTATTGATGGTGACCATTTGCCAATTTTTTGCCCACCATGTATTGGCCTATCAGCAAATCTTTTTACCAAAGTTCATTTCTGCCTATACATTGGGCGTTGCCCTATTTTTAATTTTGCTGCTTTGGGCGGTAAATAAACGCACAATCAAGCAGTTTATGTACCCCGATAATTTACAACAGTCTTAAAAGGGGCCAAAACCTTGTAGTGTAACCTATATCCTCTACGCGTGTTTTCACCGTATTTTTTGTAGTGCTAATTTTAATATGTTTATTTTCAATGAGTTACTAATTAATATTTATAATACTATTAATACCCTCTGCTCAAACGATTGGTCTTTATGCTAGATTGCAATTCATCAATTATTCAAGCAACCTTAAAATTATTAATCATGAAAAAAATTTTCACCCTCAACATGATCGGGCTTGTTACTATTGCTTCAATTGCAATTAGTGCTTGCCAAAAAGACGCAGGAGATACTGCGCTTACACAAGCGGCCAAAACACAAGATGAAATGTCTGTAATAGGTAAAGCAGTGAACCCAGCCAATATCTCTGGACTCATTTCTCAGGAAGCAGCAGAAAAAATGCGAGAGAATTTTGGGAAAACCTATAAAACTAAAAATGAAACAGAATATGTAGCATTTTCGGTGAATGATATGGCCAACTACTTACAGCAGTTAAAAACCAAGTACAAATCAGATTCTGTATATGTAAGCTTTGGTGTGTACGACGATCAAACTGCTGTAAATAAGAAAGATATTGGCAGAATTACCGTATTCTTTTTAGGAAAAAATAAAGTAAGCGCAACTGGAAATATTAAAAGTCAAGATGATGTTACCGATCCACTTGGTGGAGGATCTAATTATTTTAATCACGG
>JAVHPL010000132.1:8983-11745 GCA_036170555.1 Sediminibacterium sp.
TTATATAAAACACTAAAAAATACTGAACTAAAATATTTCCTGCCATTTCTACTGCTTACCCTAGCGGTAGAACTGGTAGGATATTGGTTCAGCTCAAGGGGTATAAAGAATTATTTAATGTACAACGTTTTCACTACATTCGAATTTATTTTTTACACTTTTCTTTTTTACAAACACTTACAAAAACCCATTTTTAAAAAAATTACCCTGGCATTTATTCCTATTTACACATTGGCAGTAGCATATAATTTATTGTATGTTCAAGGAGTAAATAATTTTCATACCTACACTTTCTTACTCGGTTCCTTTTTTATAGTGGTATTTTGTTGTCTTTTCTTTTTCGAATCGGTACTACCAGAACATTTAGACAACAAGCTTACCTTGCAACCCTTCTTTTGGGTTTGTACAGGATTACTACTTTTTTATTTAGGATCAGTTATTATAAATGCGCTATTCGAATACCTTAGAAGTTTCGATATGCAAGAGGAGGGTAAACGAATTTATGGCATCATAAACCAAAGTTTAAACGTAGTTTTATATTCATCGTTTATTTTTGCCTTTGTTTTATGCCAGAAAAACAACAAGACATACTCATTACAATTATAGTTGCTTCGATATTCTTGGTACTATTAGGCATTTTTTTATTGGTACTCTTATTTCTTTTTTTAAGAAGGCAAAGAAAAAATCAAAAAGAGAAAGAAGAAATGAGAAATCATTTTGAAAAAACCTTGTTAAAAACTCAAATTGAAATTCAGGCCCAAACTATTAGTTATGTTAGCGAAGAAATACATGATAATATTGGGCAAATATTATATTTAGCTAAACTGGATAATAACTTAATAACTGAATATAATTTTAAAGAAAAAGTAACTGTTGTAGACGGTTACTTAAGTAGAGCTTTCAATGATCTAAGGAGCATAAGCCACAACCTAAGAAAAAATAGTTTTCACCAAATAGGATTTACCGATTCAATTGAACAGCTATTACACAATATTGAAAGAACAGGTAAGTATACTACTAATTTTGAGTCTCCCCCTTCCGATGAAATTGACGATTTAATGAATGGAAACGAAATAATTTTATTTCGCATTATTCAAGAAGTAATTAATAATATCTTAAAACATGCAGAAGCCAACTCAATAGATTTGACTATTGAATTAATGGGAAAAGATATTTTAGTTACTATTAAAGATAATGGCAAGGGTTTTGAGTTGAATAAAATAAATTATGAAAAAGATGGAATTGGATTAAAAAATATATTAGACAGGGCTAAATTAATTAACACGACTGTAATGATAGATAGTAGAATTGGAACAGGAACAACCGTCATTTTAAATTACAAAAATCAATAATGAAAACTTCAATAGCTCTTGTAGATGACCATATATTACTACGCTCTGGACTTAATAGTCTTCTTAATTCATTTGAAGGTTTCTTTGTTTTATTTGAAGCTAGCCATGGAAAAGAATTTATAGAAAAGGTAGATTTTACAAACCCACCTGAAATTGTTATACTAGATATTACCATGCCAATCATGGATGGCTATGAAACTTCGCTTTGGATTAAAGAAAATCTACCCAAAACAAAAGTACTTGTATTAAGTATGCTATCTAACGATATGGCTATTATTAGAATGCTCAGAAATGGTGTGAAGGGATATATTTTAAAAGAAAGTAATCCTGCTGTATTTAAACAAGCTCTTGAATCGGTTAAAAAAAATGATTTTTTTGTAAATGAATTGGTAAGAGATAAACTATTTAATTATGTTACAAATGAAAAAGAAATAAATGAAAATACCAATACGCTTTTAAATATTACGGAAGGTGAAGCTCAGTTTTTACAATGGCTTTGCCAAGATAAAAGTTACAAAGAAATAGCCAAAGAAATGTTTGTAGGTGTGCGCACGATTGATACCCACCGAGATAATCTGTTTAAAAAATTAAACATCAATACAAGGGTAGGATTAGTTATTTTTGCTATAAAACATGGTATTGCCAGCCTTTGATTCTTATAGAATGCTTTAACTTCAAGCCATGATAAGAAAGTTGGTTTATGGCTTATTTTTTTATACGCTTAGTAGCAATAATACAAGTGTTGCACAAATTCCTATTGGTGCATGGAGGGAACATTTAAATTATCAACAAACTATTCAAGTAGTACAAGGAGATCTTATTTATTGCGCTACAAAAACAAGTTTATTTAGTGTTGATGAAAAAAATGAAATTAACCGAATTAGCAAAACCAATGGTTTAAATGATATAGGCATTAGTTGTATTGGATGGGATGAACTTACCCAACAATTGGTGATTGCTTATGAAAACAGCAATATAGATATTGTTAAAGGAAGCATTATTAAAAACATAGCTGATATACAATTATCAACAATATCCGGCAATAAAAAAATTCAACATATTTACTGTAACAATGGAATTGCTTACTTATCTGCGGGATTAGGAATTATATTAATAGATTTAAAACGGTATGAAATTAAAGATACTTGGATTATTGGATCAAATGGGGTTCAAACAAGTGTTCAGGCTGTAACAAATGACAATCAATTTTTTTATGCTGCCACTAACGAAGGACTAAAGAAAGCACCTATTACTGCCAGTAACCTGGCCAATTTTAGTAATTGGAACAATGTAAGCAGCGGTTTTTCGGCAGGATCAACTCGCTTTGTTGGAATAGTAAATAATCAACCAATTGTTGTAAAAAATGATTCTGTATTTTTTTTGAATGGTTGGATTCTTTTATATGCAAGT
>JAVHPL010000133.1:0-9571 GCA_036170555.1 Sediminibacterium sp.
TCCAAAGCCCTGATAATTTCTCCGATTTTAATCTTTTCTGGTTTCTTTTTAATAAAAGAACAAGAAGCTACAAAGCCCACTAAAACAAGGAGCAACACAATATTGGTTGAAATTTTGGATAATTGCATGTTCATGATTTGAAAAAGTAAAGTTCTACTTCAAATTTTCGGTTTTATTTCAAAACGAATGTAAATAAATATTAGTTAGCAAAACCCTAATTTTAGATTCCTTAAAGGCATAAAACGTTGTATTTTAATAAATATTTCACAAAGCTGATATTTCTATTCGCATTTACCGTAATGAGTTATATGGGATCTGCACAAAATGGCAATTGGGGAAATTCGGTATTGGCTAGTGGTAATTGGGGTAAACTGGCTATTACACAAGAAGGCATTTATAAAGTAGATATTCCGCTGTTAAATGCCCTTGGTTTTGCAGGCAATTCTTTTAGCTCTACAACTATTCAATTATTTGGCAATGGAGGGGCTATATTACCAGAAAACAATGCTATTCCTCGAATCAACGACTTAGCCGAAAACAACATTGAAATAGTAGACGGTGGTGATGGTTTATTAAATGGTACAGATTATATTCTTTTTTATGCTGCTGGCCCCAATAGCTGGTTGCCGGATACCTCTACTCAGTCATTTCGTTTTCAAAAAAATATATACTCCGATACCAGTTTTTATTTTATCACCATCGCCAATGCTGCTGCCATTGCTCCCAATAATGGAGCAGGCAAACGCATTACGCAGGCCCCTGTTTTTAATAACCCTAGTGTTTTCATTCGTCGTTTTCAAGATCGCTATGCGTATGAAAATGATCTATTCAATCTATTGCATAGTGGCAAAGAATGGGTGGGAGAATCTTTCTCTAATAATTTTGGTGCCAACAACAATAGAAATTTTAATATCAATTTTGCTGGATTAATTTTAACTGAACCTATAAGGGTTTCTACTTCTTTTACGGGCAGATCGGTGGGTGCCAATGCAGAAATATTGGTTTCCCTAAATGGAAATACCATTCAAACAATTCAATTTGCTGGGGTTAGTGGAGATTTGCTGGGAGCTTATGCCAGAGCGGTTAATACCCAATCGTTGGTGTTGAGCAATCAACAAAATTTGGTGCTAACTATGCAATTTCAATCTGCTTCTGCTGGTGCAGAAGCTTGGTTAAATCAATTTACCATTACTGGTAAAAGAAGTTTGGCTTTTACCAATAATCAACTATTACGATTTAGGCATTGGGGTACTGATTCAACTAATATTCCTACCAATACTATTGGTGAGTTTTCCATTGCCAATATACCTGCCAATGTAAGTGCAAATAATTCTTCACTTTTTATTTGGAATATCAGCAATCCATTGGCTCCTATTAAAATGCCTTTTTCCATAAATAATGGATCTGCTGTTTTTACCAATGAATTAACTGGATTACAGGAATATATTGCTTTTACACCTGCGGATATGTTAACACCTATTGCAGTGGGTAAAGTGAACAACCAAAACCTGCATAATAAAAAAGCGGTACAGGGTATTATTGTTACACATTCATCTTTATTGTCTGCGGCAGAACGATTGGCTGCTTTTCATTTACAACAATATGGTTATTCCGATTTGGTTGTTACAACAGATCAAATTTACAATGAATTTTCATCGGGCAGCCCCGACCCTTCTGCTATTCGGGATTGTATTAAATATTATCATCCCAATTATGTATTGCTTTTTGGCGCTGGTTCTTTTGATCCTAAAAATAGAACTCCGGGGAATATTAATTTAGTACCTGTTTATGAAAGCAGTAATTCCTTAGATCCCTTAGCTAGTTTTACTTCGGATGATTTTTTTGGGTTAATTAATGATGTTGATGATATTAACAATACAAATACAGCTACTCCACTATCAATTGCGGTAGGGCGCATTCCTGTTGCATTTGCAAGCCAAGCCAATATAATGGTAGATAAAATAATTCGCTATCATAATTCTGCTAGTTTGGGTGAATGGAGAACTACCTTGAGTTTTTTAGCAGATGACCAAGACAATAATTTACACTTCGCCGATGCAGAATCCTTGGTTACTGCTGCTACTATTGCCAACCCTATTTTTCATAGCGAAAAAATATACTTAGATGCATTCCCTTTAGTGAATGGTGCTGGCGGCCCCCGTTATCCTGCTGTTAATGAATTAATCGTTAATAAAATATTGAATGGTACGTTGATTTTTAATTATTCTGGCCATGGAAATTATCAACGTCTTACCGAAGAAGCGGTGTTTAGTAGTGCTGAAGTAAATCGTTTTAACAATGCCAATAAATTGCCCTTGTTTATAACGGCTAGTTGTGATTTTGCTCCGCATGATGATCCTACCAAAGCATCCTTGGGTGAAAAATTATTACACGCCAATGCCAATGGGGGCATAGCTTTACTTACTACCAGTAGATTGGTTTTTGCATACAGCAATAGAATCATGAATGAAAACTTTTTAACTGCTGTACTTACGCAAAAACCCAATGGCAGCTATCTTTCATTGGGCGATGCCGTTATGCTGGCTAAAAATAATACTACCCAAAACAATGGAGACTTACTGAATAGTCGCAAGTTTGCCTTGCTGGGTGATCCTGCTTTGCAATTGGCCTTTCCTAAAGGATTGATGCGCATCACCAGTATAAATGGTAAGCCATATAAAAGCAATATCAACAACCCAAATACGCTGGATAGTTTGCAAGCATTGGGTAAATATAGTATGGAGGGCAAAGTGCTTCAATCTGATGGTTCGTTGAACAATCAGTTTAACGGTATTGCTCATATTATTATTTACGATAAGCCTCAACGCATACAAACTTTGGGCAATGCTATTGCTAGCCCCATTACTGCTTTTGATGTGCAAAACAGCATCTTATTTAATGGGAAAGCCCTTGTTGAAAATGGATTATTTACCATCTCTTTTGTTATGCCTAAAGACATTCATTTTAAATTAGGTACAGGAACAATTTCTCTGTATGCTAGTGATGGTATTTCCGATGCGGCTGGCAGCTATCCTATTGGTATTAGTGGATATAGTGCTTCCGTTAATACAGATACAATTGGGCCTACTATTTCACTGTTTTTAAATGATACTCTTTTTAAAAATGGGGGTATCAGCGCAGAAAATCCTATATTAATTGCCCAGTTTTTTGATAGCTCGGGTATCAATGCTACGGGCAATAGTATTGGCCATGATATTACGGTTATTATAGATGGAGATGAAAGAAATAAATTGATCCTGAACCCTTATTTCAGCAACAATATAAATAGTTATCAAACTGGTCAATTGCGTTTTCAATTGCCCCTACTTGCTGCTGGCAAACATCAATTAACAGTAAAAGCTTGGGATGTTTGGAATAATTCCAATGAAGATTCCCTGCATTTTATAGTAGCTAATCAAGAAAAGTTAGTGATTGGTGCGGTACAAAATTTCCCAAACCCTTTTATAGGTACTACCCATTTTGGGTTTGAACACAATCAACCTAATACCAACTTGTTGGTACAAATTAACATTTTCACTACCAATGGTCAATTGGTTAAAACCATTCAAGAGCGTGTAAATACGGGTGGTTCTCGTAATGTGCAATTGGCCTGGCAAGGGGATAGTAATTTTGGACGAAAATTAGCACGGGGAACCTATTTTTATCGTATTATTGTATCAGCAGATGCGCAAAAAATTACCCGCGCTGGCATTTTACTGCTTTACTAAATACACTGAATGGTATAAACTCTACACTTTTTTTCTTTTTTATTCGTTTAAAAATTCAATCGTTCTTGTAGTAGGTACTGGTTTTGAAAACCTATGAATGAACCTAAATAAAAGTGTATGAAAATGACTATGAAAAAAATAGGATTGCTGTTGGTGATGGCTTTTACAAGTGCCAATTTATTGCAAGCACAGGCCGATTCTATTAATATTGTTTCTACTGCAGTTCCGTTTTTGCGTATCTCCCCCGATGCTCGTGCTGGTGGTATGGGTGATGCAGCTATTGCCACTGCCCCTGAAGCCAATGCGCCTTTTTGGAATTTATCTAAAGTGGCATTTGCTAAAAAAAGAACGGGTATTGCTTTTAATTATACGCCTTGGCTTAAAGACCTGGGATTGAACGATGTATACCTGGCAAGCATGGCAGCTTATCATAAATTAGATGATAACAATACCATTTCTAGTTCTCTTCGCTTTTTTAGTTTAGGCAATATTCAACTTACCGATTTTTCGGGTAATGTATTAAATACCATTCGTCCTAGTGAGTTTTCAATTGATGGTGGGTATACTAGAGTTTTAAGTGAAAAAATGAGTATTGCTGTTGCACTGCGTTATATTAATTCTAGATTGGTAGTGGGTGATGTGGGTACGGGTGTTGTATATCGTGCAGGCAATGCAATTGCTGGGGATGTTTCTTTATTTTATAATGGCGCCAATGCCGATGGCCAAGGACTTAACTGGGGTGTTACCCTTTCTAACTTAGGTTCTAAAGTAGGCTATACCAATGATGCTCGTAACAAAGATTTCTTGCCTGCTAATTTGGGTTTGGGTCTTGCCTACACCAAAGTAATGAATGATATCAATAAAATTACTTTTGCCGTTGATATCAATAAATTATTAGTGCCTGTTTCTCCTGCTGCTACGGGTATTTATAGCACAGACTCTGCTAATTTGGCAACGTATCGCGCAACAGGTGTTGTGAGTAGTTGGATGAAATCTTTTGCTGATGGTACTAATCAATTAAATTCTTTACAAGCTTCGGTTGGTACTGAATATAGTTATGATGAAAAATTCTTTTTAAGAGCTGGTTATTTTTATGAAGATAAAAGCCGTGGTAATCGCAGATACTTTTCTGCTGGCGCAGGATTCAACCTCAACTTTATGACGGTGAATGTTTCTTACTTAGTGCCTTCAGGCAGTGGGGTTACCCGTAATCCTTTAAGCAATACCATTCGCTTGGGTATTGTATTTAACCTTGGTGAGGAATAATTGCATAAATGAATTTTAAGAAATAGTAGTTGATGTACAAAAAAATGCAGCCGATGGGGCTGCATTTTTTCTGAGATGAATCGGGGGGGATTCTATTACGAATGTTCTCGTTTACTTTGGATTTACAATATCTATAATTACTGTTCTATTGTAAAAACGTTCTTCTGGTAAATTATTATCGAATGGACTCATTTTTTCATCTTCTCCAAATCCATAAGATTCAAAATGCACGCCTTTTTTTCCTTGTTGAGATAATGCTTTCTCCAGAATTTTTTGTACTTCTTTTGCTCTTTCTGTAGATAAGGTAAGATTATTCTTTTCACTACCTATTACATCTGTATGGCCATGTACAATTACTGTTCCATTTTCTTTTACCAACGGAGCAACAATATCTGTTAAGAATGCTTCATAATCTGATAAGGTTTTGCTTTGATTAAAATCGAACATGATGCTATAGCGTAAGCCTTCTTGCTTGGCATCTTCTGCTTTCATTAAACTTACAGAGCTTTCTTTTTTCACATCAACACCAGTTTTGGTTTTCCCTTTCATTACAATTTTGTAATTGCCCATCGTTTGATTGCCTAAAATGGTTTTACCGGGAATGGTTGCCTGATCTTGTGTGTAGGGTCCATAATATTGTACTGCTCCTTTTTCATCTGTTACTTCTACATTCCAAGATTCTAACAATTCATTGCCTCTATCTACGGTAAAAATTACATGGCTATCCAATGGATTTTCGTATACCGCAGCTATTTGTACTGGTTTTAAAAACGGTGAACTGGCTCCACCCACTTGCAAAATCATTTCTGGTGAATTGCTGGTGATATCTACCCTTCTATCGCCTATTCTCAATAAATCTAATTCTTTAGTTCCTCCGGGTTGTTCTGAGGGAACCATTGGTTTTTCTCTTCCTTCTGTTTGAATTCTATTTGGTTCAATACCATAATTATCTACTAAATAGTTCTTTACATGTTCTGCCATTAATTTTCCTTCTCCCGCATTATTATCTGATGCTCCTGTTAATACAATGGTAGATCCAGAATTGCTGCGCATACGATCTCCTATAATATTAAGGATATTGTGGTACACATTCATTTGCCTTGCAGCTCGGCCTGTTTGTAAATTATCGGGCTGCTGTTCTTGCAATGCTTGCTCACTAAATGATGCTGCTTTTTGTTTATTCAATTGCACATATCGGCCAGGTATTTCACTAGAACCCATATCAAAGAAAATTTCTTTACGTATAGGAAATGTTTCTTTTACACTTCTATTGAATGGAATAAACTTAGGCGCTCTTACACTAAACTGTACTTCTTTTTCTGCTGGTGTGGTAACCATTATATTATTGGTAATAATGGTTGGTTTTACTGTTGCTTTTTTACCTGTTCCAAACTTGAATGCAATACCTGCACGTACGGTATAAATACTCCAGTTTTCTATTGTTCTTGGTCCATTTAATAAATTGGTTTGAAAAGAAGCAAAAGGAGAAAGCGTCATTTGTGTTTCGCTGCTTTTTTTAGATACGGGAATATCTATTCCCAATCCTGCTTGCGCAGAGATTACGGTTTTTCTAATTGCACTCCACTCTCCATAAACATCGGGTTGCTTGTCTTGTATATATTGAAAACTCCTAGATATATTGAAGCCAATAGTAGGGCCTGCAAAAATATAAAATGCATTAGAGAATGGTGCTATGCGCAAACTTGGCTCTATTACTGCATAACTTATATTGGTATTTAAATCTGCTGGGCAATTACAAGGCGCAATTACCTGATCAAATTTTCCTCCTCTGTTATCGTATGCCAAATTCAACATAAATCCTACTACTTTCTTAGGGCGATACTCTAACAATATTGAGCCATAAGGCTTGGTGCCTTTTCCCTGATGAAAAGCAATTGGCACGGTAAAATTATTATTCAGCACTTGTGTTGTTCCTTGGTAATGATTAAAATTAGCTGCTCCCGAAACCCCGAACCACCAACTAGGGTGGGTTCTGGTTTCTGTTTGTGCACTAGCTGATAGCGATGCCATCACCAGCATGAGCAGGGTAACTATTTTCGTTTTTATATTATAATTGAAGTACATAAAATTAGTTTTAACTGGTTGTTTATTGATTGTTGATGGTTGTGTTCACCATAGTTACAGAAGAGATTAATGAAAGGGCTCTACCATTTAATACGGTTTGTGTTGTATTACCTGCTGTAGAAAAAGTAACTCCTGAATTAGCAATAATGGTTCCTACCATTACTCCACCGCCTGCACCATTAATAGTTGCTGAACTTCCTACATACCAGAATACATTTTTAGCTTCGGCGCGATTGATCAAGAGTACGCTCTTAGCTCCTGTTGGGCCTGCAATACCAACGGTTAATCCTGCTGCTGTTTGAAATATCCACACGGCATTTGGATCGCCTTGCGCATCTAAGGTTAAGTTACCATTAGAAATGTTGAATGTGCCGCTTGCTGATTTATAAATACCTGGTGCTAAGGTTAATCCACCCAACTCTCCTGCACCGGGATCTGTTCCACCTGGTTTAGAAGCTGGAGAAATACTTAAGTAAGCAATATTGGCATCGTTTAATGCTTTATCTGCTATGGCTTTTGTTGTAGCTGTTCCTGGGAATGGAGGATAGGTGAAAATTCCTTGTGTTACATTACCAATATTCAATGGTGTTTCGGTATACACATCTCCTGTTAATGCATCATGAAATCCGGTAATTAATGTGGAAGCCGCAGTAGTTGCAATTCCTCCATTATTAATAACGGTATTGATGCCCTGATTGGTTACTCCTGCACTTCCACCAAATGCACCAAAATTAGCCGCTGATCCCAATGGTACTGGCGGTATAATTGCAGTAAAATTGGCCGTGATATTTTTATTAGAACGCATAGTGATGGTTAACGGGCTGGTTGTGCCGGTTGTATCACCTGTCCATCCTGTAAATGTGTATCCTGAATTGGCTGTGGCCGAAATTTGTACGGTTGCACCAAGCGTATACGTTGCCTGATTAGGTGTTTTTGAAACAGTTCCTCCACCTGAAGGATTAACATTTAAAGTTAACGTGTAGGCATTTTGCGTAAAGTTGGCTACAATTACTCTATTACTGGTCATGCTTATTTGATAACCCGAATTAGTAGAAAGTATAGTTGTTCCTTCGGTATAATTGGTAAATGTGTATCCTGCATTTGCTGTTGCAGTTAATTGTACCAATGTTCCATAATCGTATCTTGTTAAATCGGCTGTTTTAGTTACTGTACCTCCTGCAGTAGGATTAGCTGTAAGGCCCAAGGTAAATGTGTTGATAGCAAAATTGGCCACCAATGTTCTGTTACTACTAATAGGAAATGTAAAAGCTGAACTGGTAGAAACAATAGTTGTTCCTTCGGTCCAATTTACAAATGAATAACCCGTATTAGCTGATGCATTAATGGTTACGGATGATCCTGAAACAAATGAACCTGCTCCGCTTGTTGTTCCACCAACAGATGGATTTGCAGATAAAATAACTGCGTACATTAACGCGGGTATCTGTGTAAAATTAGCTACCAGAGTTCTGTTGGCTGTTAGTGTAAATTGATAACTTGAATTAGTAGAAACAATGGTTGTTCCTTCGGTCCAGTTTACAAAAGTATATCCAGGATTAGGTGATTCAATTACGGTTACTGATGTTCCGGTATTATAGGAACCTGATCCAAAAGTGGCACCGCCTGCAGTTGGTAAGGAAGATGTATTTACAGCAAATTGAGTGGGTGGTATTAATGTAAAATTAGCCACCAATACTCGGTTGCCATTCATTGCGTATTGATAACTAGGACTGGTAGACACTACAGTAGTGCTTCCACTATCCGTCCAATTGGTAAATGTATACCCCGTTTTAGGTGTTGCTACAACGGTTACCGTAGAACCTTGTGCAAATAAACCTGCACCTGATACTATTCCACCAGCAATTGGCGAAGCAGTCAGTGAAATTTGAGGAATGGTGGTAAAACTCCAGGTATAATTATCAATCATTTGTGTTCTATATTTATCGGCTACTGTTTTTACAACAGTTCCTGTATATTTTACAAATGGTAATAATTCGGCTTCTGATTTAAATGTGTAAACCGCTGCATTGGTGGTGGGAGAAACTGTACCCGTAATTAACTGTGTACCATTTTTGATGGTATAGCTATTTCCTGTTACCGTTGCTGCATTCATATCTGTATTAAATGTTACAGAGATGGTTTTGTTTAAAGCCACATCCACTGCATTGGGCATTGGATCGGTAGACACTACTACTGGGCAAGGGGCTACAATACCCGTATCGTTTGCAACTTTTTTACAGGCCGAAACAGTTACGGTTAATAGCAAAATAGCCATTACCCATTTGGTGTAATTCGTAAAAGCGAAGCTTTTACTCATCCGATTGATTTGTATGTCAATAAGGGTGATTAATTTTTTCATGAAATTAAATTGATGGTAAAAAAAAATTTGAATAGGTTTTTAAACGAGTATTTAAATAATACACAAACCTATACCAACGCCTTAAGCACATCATTACACCATCAACTATAAGAGTTACATCATTCACTTATTA
>JAVHPL010000133.1:9671-11663 GCA_036170555.1 Sediminibacterium sp.
CAATTCAATTTCAAATACCTAAATTTGATTTAATTTTTATGCACACAAAAGATTTATATCAACTGTATTTATCGCATCCTTCTATTCAAACGGATACGCGAAAACTAAAAAAAGGTGATTTATTTTTTGCCCTAAAAGGGCCCAATTTTAATGGCAATCTTTTTGCGCAACAAGCATTAAAACAAGGGGCTGCTTATGCAATTGTTGATGAATTGGTTAAGGATATTACGGCAGAAGCTACCGATATTGCAGCAGATAATCGAATCATTTTAGTAGAAGATGCATTATCAACTTTACAAGCTCTTGCCAAATTTCATCGGCAACAATTTTCTATTCCCTTTATTGCTATTACTGGTAGCAATGGCAAAACCACTAGCAAAGAATTAATTTTTTCGGTACTTGCTTCGCATTTTAATACCTACACTACACAAGGAAATTTAAATAATCATATTGGTGTGCCTCTTACTATTTTAAGTATTCCACTTAATGCCCAAATGGCTGTAATAGAAATGGGCGCTAATCACTTAAAAGAAATTGAAAGTTATTGTGCCTATACTTTACCTAACTATGGCCTTATTACCAATTGTGGTAAAGCCCATTTAGAAGGCTTTGGCGGAGTAGATGGAGTGCGTAAAGGGAAAGGAGAACTCTATGATTTTTTGCGTACTAATCATGGTACAGCATTTATTTATGCTGAATACGATTATTTGCAAACCATGAGTGCAGGCATTTCAGAAAAAGTTTTTTATGGTTTACAAAAAGGATTGGTGCAGGGAACCATTGCACAAAATGAACCTTTTTTATCTGTTAATATACATGCTGGCTTATCTATTAATTGCATCAACACTCAATTAGTTGGAGCGTATAATTTACCCAATATTTTATGTGCAGCTACTATTGGAAAATATTTTGGTGTGCCCGATGAAAAAATAAAATTGGCAATTGAATCCTATGCACCTTCTAATAGCAGATCACAATTAATTATACAAGGCAGCAATCAATTTATTATGGATGCTTACAATGCCAACCCTAGTAGCATGAAATTGGCTGTTGACAATTTTGCGCAATTAAAGGCTTCACAAAAAGTATTATTATTGGGTGCTATGATGGAATTAGGACAAGATAGTGTAATGGAACACGAATTATTAGTTCAATTCATTCAACAATTTCCTTTTGATCAAGTTGTTTTAGTGGGTGGTGATTTTGAAAAAATAAAACATCCTTTTTTATATTTTGCGAATGCACAGGAAGCCAAAACCTGGTTAAATGCCCAGCATTTTGAACATACCCATTTTTTAGTGAAAGGCTCTCGTAGCTTTAAGATGGAAGCTGTATTAAACACTGTTTAGTATTCGTAACATTTGTTACCATAAGGTTTTGCAGGCATTTTTGTATCTTTGCCGCCAAGTAAAAATAAAATGAACCTATTAAAAACCTACCCACTTAGTGCTTTCAATAATCGTTGTCCTCGTTGTAGAGAAGGAAAAATTTTTAAACAATCTAATGCCTATCAGTTTAAAGGCAACTTAGATATGCATGAACATTGCCCTGTTTGTGGACAACCTACCGAAATTGAAGTAGGCTTTTATTATGGCACTGGCTATGTTAGCTATGCTCTTACGGTGGCTATTTCTGTTACTACTTTTGTTGCTTGGAAAATATTAATTGGGCTTAGTTTTGATGTAGACGACAATCGTATTTTTTATTGGCTTGGTACCAATATTGTAATCTTACTGGTAATGCAACCCTTGGTGATGCGCTTGTCTCGTAGTCTTTGGCTTAGTTGGTTTGTTAAATATGAACCTGATTACAAAAACAAACCGTTGATTCTTCCTGAACGCACCAACAAAGATCAAGCGGCTAATTGGTAGTATGCATTTTTAACATCCCCTATTTTTTGCTGCGCTGTAATTTTAAATGTAGCTTTTTATGATAAATAAAAAAGAGGCTTGAAATTATTCAAGCCTCATGATATATGCCTATCCCCCGATT
>JAVHPL010000134.1:0-2275 GCA_036170555.1 Sediminibacterium sp.
TAAGCCTGCCGCTAGCGTTCATCCTGAGCCAGGATCAAACTCTCCATTGTAAATGTTTTGTTTGATCTGACTGTTAGTCTCAAATTAATCGAAATTAACGTCTGATATGTTATTTATTTTATGATGCTGTTAACCTTAGCCTGAATTTTAAATTCAAGTTACTGTTGCTTCCAAACTTTCAAAGATCTTTTAGCGTTACTATCGCTACCCATTTGATTGGGGTTGCAAAAGTAAGTGGCTTATTTTAATCAACCAAATTTTTTGAAATAAATTTTCAAATTATTTTGTTGGTAAAAAGTCGATTTAAAGAACTGCTATTCAATTACTTATGAAGGATTTCATCGCTTGAAAACTATTTCTATTTGGAGACCAAATAGGCGATAAAAAAGTTTGAATGAACTACCGTTTTATTCGAACGGGCGGCGAAGATACGAGTCTTATTTTAATCACCAAATTTACTTTAAAAAATTGTTGATTTTTTTCTGCCTATCATTTCAAATTTACCTTCAAAGAGCACCGCCTTTTTTGTTAAGCGGGTTGCAAAGATAAGCAGCGAATTCATTGTACCAAATGTTTTTAGAAACTATTTTAGCATTGACTACTAAAACCCTTTGCTAGTAATGGTTTCAGTTTCAAAAAAAATTTATGGATAGATTACTTTTACTAAAAATAAGCCCTGAGGAGGGGTACTAAAGTCGGCTTTAGATGCATCTTTTGAAACAATAATATTTTCAAATTCGACCAAGCTAATTTTGCCTCTGCCTACTTTTACCATAGTTCCAACTAAACCACGCACCATTCCTCTTAAAAACGGTTGGCTTTTACCGTATATCTTAGCTGATTTTGCTGTATTATTTCCCAATATGATGATTCAATAAAACAATTATGGGTTAATACCTGCGTGTTTCGTTTCGCAAAGCTGGTAAAATCAGTTTGCTTTTTTATCATTTCCGCTGCGGCATTGAGCAAGTTTATATCTAATTTATATGGATAATGCCATCCCCTATCTTCCATAAAGGCATCTTTTTGACTGTAGATATAATATTGATATTCCCTTCCTAATGCATCAAATCGGCAATGAGCCGAAGAAGATACTTGCCGAATATCCCTTACATATATATCGGAAGGCAGGATTGCATTGAGATTGTAGATATGTTTGGGTAGTATTGAGAAGTTAGCATCAAAATGAAAAAAGTTTTGAATGGCATGAACCCCGGCGTCTGTTCGGGAAGACCCGGTTAAAACAACAGGTGTTTTAAATAGTGTGAGCATGGCAGTTTGGAGTACTGATTGTATGGTGCGGGCATTCTCCTGAACCTGAAAACCATGATATTCCTTGCCCTTATACCCTAATTCTAAAAAATACCTAGGCATACTTACTGTTTTGTGACTTTTGTACGAATCGCCGATTTGTTGGGGTATGGAATAAATAATACAATGGTATCTATTTTACTGCCATTTTTAACCGAATATACTTGGTCTATTCCTAAATTGGTTTGCTTAGTTGATAGCTTTTGAATTTGCTTTCCACTTTGTTTTGCAGGGGTAAAGTTGGAACTGATTCCCCTGATTAATTCTAAAGAAACCATATCCATTAACACCCACTCCCCTTCTTGCGTTAATTTAAGCGAATAGCCTTTGGGCTTATTCTCTATAGAAAAACTATAGGTATACTCGGAATATTGATCGCCAGCAAATCCTACAATGATGGAATAATCTCCATTTTGCATTTGTGGTATCAACAAATACCCTTTAGCGTTAGAGCTATAATTAATTCCGTTTAACTGAATATAATATGGGCTATTGTTTTCGGACTGGATATATAAGAAATTAGATTGAGCAGTTGCCATTCCCATCAATAACCAAGATAAAAGGAGCGTTAAAAAGGGTTTGGAGCACTTTACTGTAAACATGAATATAAGCTTTTAACAAATTTACTTAAAATGCTTGTTGGGTGCGTTTTTCCGTATACTTATCTTTACATACTAATTAAATTAAATGAAGTACTTTCTTACGATTGCATTTGTTCTACTACTAGTATTAGCCAAATCTCAAAACAATCCAAATTCTTGGAAAAATATTTACCGCGCCACTTCTACCAAAATAAATGACTTGGTGCATACCAAATTAAACGCAGCTTTCGATTATTCAAAATCACAATTAATAGGAAAAGTTTGGATTACCCTTCAACCCCATTTTTATGCAACTGATTCATTGCAATTAGATGCAAAGGGTATGAAAATTAATCAAGTGGCATTATTTAAAAATGAAAAAA
>JAVHPL010000135.1:0-36922 GCA_036170555.1 Sediminibacterium sp.
CCAAGTTTATCAATAAAATAATCATTTTAAATGCAAATACAGTACCAATTTTGTTTAATTCGTACTTTTTCTTTTTTGTATTGTTAAAATTCAGGATTCACACCTGTATAATTAGAAGGGGTTATTGCTTTTAACTCTTTTTTTAGTGCTGCACTAATTTTAAGTGAGTTAATAAACTGATGTATAACCAGTTTATCAATTTTATCTTTCCCCCTTGTTAATTCTTTTAATGCTTCATACGGGTTGGGATATTGAGCTCTTCTTAGGATGGTTTGAATTGCTTCAGCAACTACAGCCCAGTTATGTTCTAAATCTGCTTTTATTGCTTGTTCATTTAGTATGAGTTTGTGCAATCCATTTTGAAGTGATTGAATGGCAATACTAATATGTGCAATGGGTACTCCTATATTTCTAAGCACAGTAGAATCGGTAAGGTCTCTTTGCAATCGGCTAATTGGTAATTTTCCACTTAACTGTTCCAATAATCCATTGGCAATTCCCAAATTGCCCTCCGCATTTTCAAAATCTATGGGGTTAACTTTATGTGGCATGGCCGATGATCCAATTTCGCCTTTTTTGGTTTGCTGTTTAAAATAATCCATGCTAATATAGGTCCAAATATCCCTGCATAAATCTATTAATATATTGTTGATTCTTTTAATTGCATCAAAATGTGCAGCCAATGAATCATAGTGTTCAATTTGTGTAGTAAACTGCATGCGCTGAAGCCCAAGAGTATCTTCTACAAACTCATTGCCTAATGCTACCCAATTTCTTTTTGGAAATGCAACATGGTGTGCATTAAAATTTCCAGTAGCACCACCAAATTTAGCAGCATAAGGAATAGTACCAAATAGGGCAATTTGGTTATTGATCCGTTCTACAAAAACCATTAACTCTTTGCCCAATCGGGTTGGGCTAGCGGCCTGCCCGTGTGTACGTGCCAACATGGGAATATTTTTCCATTGTATGGCTAATTGTAAAATTTGATGCTGTAAATTAACCAATGAAGGTAAGTATTCATTTTCCATAGCATGTTTCCAGCTAAGTGGAATGGCTGTATTATTTATATCCTGAGAAGTGAGCCCAAAATGAATCCATTCTTTTAAATGTTCTATACCAGCAGAATTCGCTTGTTCTTTTAAAAAATATTCAACTGCTTTAACATCGTGGTTTGTTACAGCTTCTAACTGTTTAATATGTAAAGCATCATTGGTACTAAAATTGTGTATTATTTTTTTTAATTGGGCCACAGACTTAGTGGGTAGCTTAAAAAAACGCTGATTTGCCAAAAAAATAAAGTACTCTATCTCAACCAATACCCGGTACTTGATAAGTGCATATTCCGAAAAATAAACGTCTAAATGGCTTACTTTTTTTCTATAACGTCCGTCAATAGGGGAAATGGCTGTTAAATTGGTCAGTTCCATATAATCTTAATTCGTTTCTTTGTACAAAAGTAGCTGAATTGAACAAGAGTATACGCGTTGGTGCTGTAAGTTATTTAAATACCATTCCCCTTATGTATGGGGTTAAAAGATCTGGATTATTGAGTAGGATTACTATGGTGGAAGATTATCCTTCAAAAATTGCTAAAATGTTATTGAATGATGAAATTGATATTGGTTTGTTACCTGTTGCCATGTTGCCTCAATTAAAAGAATTTCACTTTGTTACCGATTATTGCATTGGTACGGAAGGTGAGGTAGCTTCTGTTGGCTTATTTAGTGAAGTTCCCTTAGAAAAAATAGAAACTGTTTTATTAGATTATCAAAGTAGAACTTCTATAAATTTAGCTAAAATACTTTTTAAATGGTATTGGAAGATATCACCCAAATTTGAAAATGCCACACTGGATTTTAGAAAACATATACAAGGAACAACTGCGGGAATAGTTATTGGCGATAGAGCATTGGAACAATTGGCAATTTCTAAATATGTATATGATTTAGGGTCTGCATGGAAATTGTATACAAATTTGCCCTTTGTTTTTGCTACCTGGGTTGCCAATAAAAAATTAGATGAAGGCTTTATAGAGGCATTTAATATGGCCAATGCGTATGGGGTACAACATATAGATGAAGTGCTAGAAACCGTTTCATCTGATTTATATGATTTAAAAAAATATTATACAAAAAATTTAAGCTATACGTTTACTTCCAATAAAAAAGAAGGACTTCATGTATTCCTTGAAAAACTAAAAGAATTATAACTAAAATGGGGATTAGTGTAATTACCATCTGTTTTAATAATTTAATGGATTTGCAAAAAACCTGTGCATCCATAGATGCGCAAACTACTAAGCCCAATGAGCATTGGATTATTAACGGTTCTACGAATTCGGCCATAGAAAATTGGTTGGCAGAAAATCCTCAACCTGCTTACCGAAAATGGATCAATGAAAGGGATAAAGGCATTGCCGATGCTTTTAATAAAGGTATTGAAAGGGCTTCACAAGAAATTACACACTTATTACACGCAGGAGACACCTATGCTTCAAACGAAGTAATTTCTTTAATAAGCAATTTTTTTGATCAGCATAAACTGGTACAATGGATTAGTGGAAATATTCAAATTGTTCGTGGGGGTATTAAGGTTGTTGTAGGTAAGCCTTTTGATCCAAACAAACTGTATCGTGGTATGCGAAGTGTGGCACATCCAACTTGGTTTGTAAAGAAGGAAGTTTATGCAAGGGTGGGTTTATTTAGGGTAGATTTGAAAATTGGAATGGACTATGATTTAATGTGTAAACTTGTTAATGAACGGTATGGTTATATTAATGAAACCCTTGCTGTATTTGATGATACGGGAATCAGTACTACTCAATATTTAGCTTCGTTAAAAGAAAATGTATTCATTTATGAGTCTCATTTTGGCTTTTCTATTTTATGCAGAGTATGGCAATTTCGATTAAGCTTGCTTCATAAACTATTACAAACAGCTTTTGGGAAATGGTTATTTTTAGTAAAAAAGAATCTAGGGCTAGCAAATGCTTAAAATTTAATGGCAGATCTTCCTGTTTCGTCCATTCTGTGTAATAGTAAGGAAATATTTTGTTCATGGATGTATTCGTCTATTGCTTTTCGTGATCCTTTCCAAAAACCATAATCATCAATAATTAATACACCCTTTGATACTAATTTTGGATATAAGTGTATCATTTCATGTTTGGTAGATTCATACCAATCTGTATCTAATCTTAATAATCCAATTTGCGTAGATATGGTTTGTGGAATAGTTAATAGCACATCTCCTTCTACATAATGAATCAGTTCTGCAGGGTAATTGGTTTTTGCTAAATTATTTTTTACTTCATCCAAGCTAGAATAGGCCCAAACAATACTTTCCGTTTTCTTGCCAGCTTCTTGAATTAATTGACTAGAAGCATCTCGGTTTAATTGATCAATATCTTCCTCAGTTGGTGCTGTCATTCCTGCAAATGTATCGTAAAGGTATAGTTGGCGGTTGGTTACCCCAAGGTGTTTTAAGGTTTCGGCAATGGCCATCATACTGCCCCCTTTCCAAACACCACATTCCACAAAATCACCTTGAATATTATTTTTTATTATGTATTGTACACTTTCTATAAGGCCATATAAACGTTCATTACTGGTCATTGTATAGGGTCTCACTTTTTCTATGATCTCTTGGTGAATGGCTTCGAAATCGCCAGGATATACATTTGTTTTATCCTCAACACCAAATAATACTTTGAATGCTTTAACAGGTTTTAGTTTCATATTATCTGTATAAATGTGTTTGAATTAGATTGATTATTTTTTTGGGTGAAATAAGATGGTAGGGGGTTCTTGTTACAAATTCATATTTATGTTTTACCAATTCATCATTGGCTAATTCCTCTTCTATTTCGTTGGGGTATGCTGCAAAAAAACGCTTGTTTATTTCAATAGGATAAGGAGCAAAGCGCTTGTATTGAGAACCATTAAAAACGCCAAAAACAGTACATTCTACCGCTGCTGCCAAATGAACGGCTCCAGTATCAACTGATAATAAGCAGCTTGCATTAGACAGTAATGAAAGCATTTGAGACAAACTGGTTTTTCCTGTAAGGTTAATTACTGGATGTGGATAGTTTTTTTCAAAGTAGCTGGTATAGGGTAAATCTCCTGTAGCTCCACATAGTACGGCGGTTAACTGAAATTTTTTAAATAGAAAATCACTCACTTCAATAAAAAAATTGGTTGGCCAAATTCTTTGCTTATTTCTAGAGCCAGGGAAAACAACAAAATAAGTTAAAGGGATTGAAAATTGGATATTGGGTAAAATTGATTTTTTAATAAGGGTGTTTGAAACATTTGAATTTTTCTTCGTGATAAATTCAGTAAATAATTTGTTTCTATAAAATTCAAATAAAGGTTTCTGGGGATGATCAAATAAGGATGTATATAACCCTTTATCATAGCCTACTTCATAAGGTTTTACACTTTCTTGGTTGGCTACCATTCCAATTCTACTATTGGCTTTAGCTACTCTTACAAAAGCATCATCATTACGTATATCTCTTGAATAGATAGGATTGATAACGGTTTCATACGATGCTGTATAAATTTTTTTGAGCAGGCGATACCGGTATGGAAGAGATTTTTTAAATACAATTTTATCCATCCAAATAATTTGTTGTATATCTTCATCAACTTGCAATTCAAATATATTCTTCCAACTAGCATTGCCTAAAAAATGAATTGTGTAGTTCCTATTTTTATAATATTGAACTATTTCTGGCAAGAAAGGTCGCCAAAGCATAAAGTCGCCAATTTCGTCTGTTCGGATAATTAAAACCTTCCGTGTTGCTGGTTTTCTTCCCCCCAATTGGGCAAGAAAAGAAACTTGATTATATAAAATTCCCTTTATTCTATTCAACATGCTTTAAAACGCTTTATCTTGCTGCCAACAATATTTGTTGATCATTTATGGTTCCACAAAATTTCAACCCTTCGCTTTCACACCCACTTTACTATATTCGTAAAGGGTTGTATAGCAAAATTAGCTTATACGCTCCACAATTAACAGGACAATTACTAGATTTTGGGTGTGGAGAAAAGCCTTATCAATCTTTATTTACCCAAGTTTCTAATTATCTTGGGGTAGATTACGATAGTGAAGGGCATAATCATACCAACGAAAATATTGATGTTTATTATAATGGAGTTACTCTCCCTTTTGAATCTGCCAGATTCGATTCTATATTTACCAGTGAAGTTTTTGAACACGTATTTACTTTGCCTCAAATTCTTCCAGAATTAAATAGAGTGTTAAAGCCTGGAGGTAAAATATTAATTACCTGCCCATTTGTTTGGGAAGAACATGAAGTGCCTATAGATTATGCAAGATATTCTAGATTTGCTTTACAAGATATGTTAGAGAAAAATGGATTTACTGTATTGATTAGTGATAAGAGTGGTCATTTTATGAGTGCCTTACATCAATTGTTTGTTTTGTATATCAATGACCACTGGTTGAACAAGGTTTTCTTTTTTTCTAAGTTCAATTTCTTTAAAAAATTAATACGGCAATTGGTTGTACCCATGTTAAATGTATTGTTTTATATAGTAGAACCTATTTGGCCTAAGTCTTATTCCCTCTATTTAAATACTATTATTGTTGCACAAAAATGTTCTTGAAAAAAATAGTATATACCGTTTGTTCTGCCAATCACTTGGCTCATTGCAAAACAATGGCCGATTCTTTCATTAGGTATAATCCTGCATATA
The DNA here is from genome assembly GCA_036170555.1 of Sediminibacterium sp. Lineage (GTDB taxonomy): Bacteria > Bacteroidota > Bacteroidia > Chitinophagales > Chitinophagaceae > Sediminibacterium. The sequence goes on from JAVHPL010000135.1 coordinate 5,733, forward strand.
AAATAATCATTGTACTAGTAGATAAGATTGATAATCGTTTTGACCCTGCCACATTTGAGCCTTATATTTTACTTGAAACAGGCAATTTAGGGATTGATGCATTTGATGAGATGGCTAGCCAGTATTCGGTGATAGAATTGAATTGTGCTATGAAAGCCTTTGCGGCAAAATATATCATGCACCATTTTACACCCGATTTACTGCTGTACTTAGATTCGGATATTTTGGTTTTTGATACATTCAAGGAGGTTGAACAACAAATGCAGGAACATGAAATATTAATCACTCCCCATTTTACTTTACCTTATTCAGATGCTCATTTATTGCCCAAAGAACGAGATACAATCAGATCGGGTATTTATAATGCCGGTTTTTTTGCTCTAAAAAAGGGAGAGGAGACAAATTTATTTTTATCGTGGTGGACTAAACATATGCATACAGAATGTTATTATAATTTTGCAGAGGGGATGGGGGTAGATCAGGTTTGGTTAAACTTGGTGCCTCTTTTATTTAATGGAGTATGTATTTACACAGATGCAGGGGTAAATATTGCTTATTGGAATTTACATGAAAGACAAATTGAATTCCGAGGTGGTCAATATTTTGTTAATGGAAATAGTGCGGTGATTTTTTTACATATCAGTGGTTATTCTTTTGAACATCCCGAGCAATTATCTAAACATCAAAACAGATTTGAATTGAATGCAATTCCTGTATTGAAAGACATTTTATTTAAATACGTAGCAGCAGTAAGGGGAAATGGCTATGAAAAATTTATGAGAATGGAATGTATTTATGCTGTAAAAAAGAAAAAATCGTTGGGTATCATGAAAATGATCAATCAATTAATTAAACCCTTGGGTATTAAAGTGACAGATATTTAATTCTATTGTATAGTTCTTCCCGTTTTTGGTTTGGTTTTTTTAGGATTTTTTTTATCAAATTCAATGGTCTCCTTTGTTTTAGGTTTTACTGTGGCAATACTGTCTTTTTTGCTGGATTGTTTTTCCTGAAGGGTGTCACCTATTACAGCCAAATCTTCCTCAGTAGTTTTTAAACGATTCATAAAGTATTCTTGCGTTTCCATTAATTTTCCAGTACCTGGAATATAGTATTTCCAAATTCCATGCTTTAGCGAATTGCCATCTGTTTTTATTATTACTTTTTCATATTTATTTGGATTGATCAGGTCTTGTACCTCAATGGTATCGTATGCTTGATTGGGATTTACCGCTCTCCAACTTTCTTCATGTTCTAGCCCCATTAATGTAAAATAAAAGCAACGGCCACTTTTATTTCCCCATTTATAATTTTCTTGTGCCAACAAATCTCCCATTAAGTTATACCTCCTCCACATACCTTCTTTCTTATTATTTTTATAAATTCCCTCCTCTTCATACCCAGGTTCTCCTCTTAATTTAGGATAAGTTTGAATCCATTTCCCCTGTTTTAAATCTTTAAGATCAATGCAATTGAGGGTATCTCCATTTGATGCAAGTTTATAGGTTTTGCATTGGCTTTTTAGGGATAAGCCTAAAAAAATGAGCAGTGGTAATAATAAAAAGCGCATAATACTTACATTCGATTACCAAAAATACATAACTGATATGAGAAAATTTTTTTCTTTGGTATTTATTGTTTCCTGCTTTCAGTTGGGAGCACAAGTAAAACCTACTTCGGCTGTTGAACGTTTAAAAAGTGTTGATCAACGTAAAGTATTGGCTAGAGAATCCATTTTAAATGGCATATCCTTCAGAAATATTGGGCCTAGTATTATGAGTGGGAGGGTAGTTGATGTGGATGTAAATCCAGCAGATCCAACTGAATTTTATGTTGCCTATGCAACAGGTGGACTATGGTATTCTGTTAATAATGGACAGAGTTTTATACCTGTGTTTGATTCTGCAGACATTATTACCATTGGTGATATTGCCGTTAATTGGAAAGCTAAAACCATTTGGGTGGGAACTGGTGAAGTAAATAGTAGCAGATCTTCTTATGCTGGCATGGGCGTATATAAATCAAGTAATAATGGGAAAACCTGGTCATATATAGGACTTCCCGAAAGTCATCATATTGGTAAAATATTATTACATCCTACAGATCCCAATATTGCTTGGGTTGCCGCATTAGGTCATTTATATTCTCCTAACAAGGATAGAGGAATTTACAAAACGATAGATGGTGGAAACAGTTGGAAACAAACTTTATATATTGATGAAAATACGGGGGGTATTGATATGGAATTAAACCCATTGAATCCACAAGAACTATATGCTGCTATGTGGTATAAAACTCGAAAGGCATGGAATTTTGAAGAAAGTGGTAAAACTAGTGGAATCTATAAAAGCGAAAATGGAGGAGATCAATGGAATTTGGTATCAACCAATGAAAGTGGGTTCCCTACTGGGGATGGCGTTGGAAGAATTGGGTTAGCAGTATACCCTCAAAATCCAAATATCGTTTACGCAGTTGTAGATAATAATAGTAAACAAACTGCCAATGCTTTATCAAAAGTAGTAGATAGTACAAGATACTTCTTACGAGATTTTAAAGGGCTAACAAAAGAGCAGTTTATGGCATTAGATGATAAAAAATTGTTGGCTTTTATAACTTCTCCTCGTAATAGGATCCCCAAAAAATACACAGTTGCTACTTTAAAGGAAATGGTTAATGCAGATCAACTAGCACCAACGGTAATTTGGGATTATTTATTTGATGCCAATACCGCCTTGTTTGAAACTCCTATTATTGGATGTGAATTATATAGAAGTGATGATGCAGGTAAAACATGGCATAAAACCAATAAGGACCCGATATCCATCTACAGTACCTATGGATATTATTTTGGAAAAGTGTATGTTAGCCCTGTTAATGAAAATAAAGTGGTGCTTACTGGAGTAGACATATTGATGAGCCTTGATGGAGGAAAATCTTTTAAAAGTTTATCTGGAGACAATGTACATTCTGATCATCATGCAATTTGGATAGATCCTAATAAAGACAACCATATTTTTAATGGGAATGATGGGGGATTAAATATTACATACGATAATGGTGAACATTGGTTTAAGGCCAATACTCCCCCCGTTGGTCAATTTTATGCTATTACAGTTGATATGGAAAAACCTTATCATGTTTATGGTGGATTACAAGATAATGGCACTTGGTATGGATCTAGTAAAACAAAAGAAAATTACGAATGGTATGATAATGGAGAGAATCCTTTTAAAGGAATTAATGGAGGAGATGGCATGCAAGTACAAGTTGATTGGAGAGATAATAAAACAGTATATAGTGGTTCTCAATTTGGATCATATAATAGACAGGTATTAGGTACATTACCCCTAGAAAGAGGAAAGGGAATAAGACCTGCCAGAGATTTGGGCGAACCTGCATTACGCTACAATTGGCAAACGCCCATTTTATTGAGTAGGCATAATCAAGATATTTTTTATTATGGTTCCAATAAATTACATCGTTCCTTTAGTAAAGGGGATAGTTTAATAACGATTAGTAATGATTTAACTACCAATCCTCTTCAGGGAGATGTTCCATTTGGAACATTAACTACCATTAGTGAGAGCCCATTGAGATTTGGTTTAGTTTATACTGGATCTGACGATGGAAATATTCAAGTTACCAGAGATGGAGGTTATACTTGGAACTTACTTAATAATAAACAATTACCTAAAGGTTTGTATGTAAGTAGAATTACGGCAAGTGCCTTTAAAGAAAGTAGGGTATATATTAGCTTAAATGGTTACCGTAATGATCATTTTAACGCATACGTATTTGTAAGTGATGATTATGGTGAACATTGGAAACAAATTGCCAAAGACCTGCCTACTGAGCCAGTGAATGTGGTAAAAGAAGACGCTTTAGACGAACAAATTATATATATTGGAACAGATGGTGGATTATACGTTAGTATCAATGGGGGAAATTCAACAATGATGTGGAACAAGGGGTTACCCTTTAGTATTCCTATTCACGATATTGTTATTCACCCTAGAGACAATGAAATTATATTGGGTACCCATGGTAGAAGTATTTATATAGCAAAATTAGATGAGCTTCGTAAAATTAGTAAAGCAAAACGCTAATTGATTTAATAACGATCATTCATTTTTTTTCATAATCCAAAGGTCTTGGCCACCCAGTTTACTAGGGTGGCTTTTTCCATTATAGTATGACAGTAAGGTAAAATAAGTTTCAATTTTTTCTTGAAATTGACTCGCTACATTATACGTACTCATCATTCTATGTCCTGATTCTTTAAAAGAGTTTGTATAATATCCTAAAGATCTTAAGGTATTTAGTTCATTCTTGCTTAATGCATCTTCAAATGTAGAACCATGGGTAGAACAAATAATGATTGCATTAGGTTTGGTAATACGATGTAATTCTTTTAACCATATTGCTTGTTCCTCACCTGGTATATGGGTAAATACAGAAATCCCTATAACAAAATCAAATAGGGTAGAAGGGTAGGGTAATTGTTTATCTTCGATAATATCAAAATATATATTTTGCAAATAAGTTCTATTCCATCGTATTCGATCTGGATGTATATCTGCACCATAACAAACACTATTGGGTAAAATACTGGGTATAAATTGGGTAATTCTTCCCATACCACAACCCCAATCTAATATGTGAGGATTTTCTTTTTTTGTTTGCAAAGTATAAACCTCAATGAGTTCTTTTGCCGCAATTAATCCGTCAGTAAAAAATTTTGCATAATCTAATTGGAAAGTTTCAAAAATTTCTCTATTAGGAGGTATGGAGATACTTGGATTATTTTTTAAAAATAAACGATTCTTATGCTGATTTTTGATAAACTGATGATAAAAATAAATATCACCAAATACTTTTTGCAGACCTAAAATATGAGCTATTTTTTTTAGCGCTTGTTTAAGTATCATTTGTAAATATACAAATTAATAAGGGCTGCGTATGTGCAGCCCTTATTTTAAACTAATTATTAGCATTGGCTTGATTGGCCAAACTCATTTTATTTTTTTTCTGGAAAAAGAACCGCTTTAACGGTATTTTGGCCATCAAATAAAAGGTTGGCAGTTTTTTTGATGTCTTCAATTTTTACATCACTAACCAATTGGGTGTATGATGAAATTCGTTGAGGGTCATTATTAGTGAAATATATTCCTTGAAGTATATTACTCCAATAACGATTCTCTTTTATGTTGGTGCTATTTTTCTCTAGCAAACTCTTTTTTACTTTATCTAAATCTTTCTGCTCTGGTCCATTGGTTTTAATTTTTTCAATTTCTTCATTTGCTGCTTTAGTAAGCTTGTCTACATTTTCAGGACCACAAGGTAATTGTAATGCCAAGGTATAACCTTCAAATGGGTATTTAGAAATTGAACCGCCAATTCCTCCACCATAAATTCCTCCAATTTTTTCTCTTAATTCTTCAATTATTTTAATATTGAGAATTTCGTTGAGCATTTCTGTTTTCAGTGCTAGATCTTCGGAATAAGGTACTTCTCCAGAAAATACATTAAAGATGAAACTTTTTTGTTCTTTTCCTTTGTAGAAGTTCAGTTCTTTGTTGCCTTTTACAATACGAACACCATTGTCTATCATTTTACCAATACCTCCTTTAGAAGGTAGGCCTCCAATATAAGTAGCTAATATTGGTTTCATTGCTTCAACATCTACATTTCCTACTAATATAAATACAAATCCATTGGCGTCTGCCGTGAGCTCTTTAAAAATGGTTAATGACCTGTCTAAGTTAATTTTGTTAAAGTCTTCTGCTGAAGGAATTGCGGATGGTGCTAATGGATTTCCAGCGTATAAAACTTTATAAACAGAATCTATAAAAGCAGTAGTGGGATCTGCCATCATAAATTGAACCTGACTTTTTTGTTTTTCTTTCCAACCATTAAAAAGCGCTTCATCTTTTCTAATATTGGTAAAATACAAGTACATCAATTGAAGCATATAGCTAGCATCTTTTATTGAACTATTACCACTAACTCTGGTAGAAATAGCGTTAAGCGATACATTCGCATTGGCTATTTTACCTGCCATAAATTTCCTTAAGTCTACTGGGTTAAATTCACCAACACCCATTTGTTGAATGGCTTGAGTTGCATAAGCTGCACTATATTTATCTGCCAAACCATACCCATTGGTTCCGCCAATTTTAAAGCCATTTAAAATAATTTCATCTTGTTTAAAATTGGTGGTTTTGATAACTACTTTTGCTCCATTACTATAAAGTAATTCTGTAATTCCCAATACGTCATTTTTACTTTCTGAAACTAATGTTCCTGCAACTGGAGTATTTTTTAACAAGTTGGCAGATAAAGTTTTTTCTTCGTAAGGTTTAAAATTGGCATTTTTGATATTGCTAACTGCTGCCAATAAACTATTGGAATTAGGTAAGGGAGTATCTGTTTTTTCTGGTCCTTGAACACTTAAAAATACTTTTTCTTGTTGTTTAAGTTCATTGGCTAATGCATTCACTTCTTCTAATTTTATTCCTGGCATTAACTCATTCTTGTATTTAAACTCTGCTTCAATTCCTGGGGTTGGTTCATTTTGTAAAAAGTGCTGAATATATTCTTGAACAAAACCTGCTGATTCTGTTTTGTCTCTATTATTATATGATCGTTCTATTGAGGCCAATTGTTGTTTTTTTGCACGATCCAATTCACCTTGAGTAAAGCCAAATTTCTTTACCCTTTCTATTTCGGTTAGTATGGCATTTAATGCCGTATCAGCACCTTTTTTTCCTGCTATAGCAAAACTATTGAATGCTTCATAACCTCTTGCATAAGAACCAAAATTACTTCCCGCAAATAAAAATGGTGGATTAGCACTTTGACTTAATTCATTCATCCGCTGGTTTAGTAACGAGGTAAATAAACTTTTAATAATGATTTCTTTTCTATAGTCATTTAGGGTGGTAGATGTTGTTGATTTTACCGTTGAATAGTTCAACTCTACTTGAATATTGGTTGCTTCTTTATCCGTTACAACCATCGCTTTACTAATTTTTCTTGGAGCAATTGATGCGCTGAATCGTGCTCTTGGATTAATTGGATTTTTTAATCCTCCAAAATATTGCTGAATCATTTTTTCGGTTTCTGCAACATCTATATCTCCTACAACAATTACAGACATTAAATTTGGACGATACCAATCTCTATAGAATCTTTTGACTGCATCATACTTAAATTTTTTAAGTAAACTATCTTTACCAATTGGTAATCTTAAAGCATATCTAGATCCTTCATATTGATTTGGATAAATTTTCCTAAACATTCTGTCTTCAGCACCTTTCCCTAATCGGCTCTCTTCTAAAACAACATTTCTTTCTTCGTCTATTTGTTTATTGTCGAAAGTTAGGCCCCCTGCCCAATCTTGCAAAACCTGCAGCCCTTTTTTAAAATTTGCTGGGTCACTTAATGGGATGGGTAATATATATACTGTTTCATCAAATCCTGTATAGGCATTTAGGTCAGCTCCAAAATCTACACCAATACTTTGTAAAAAATTTACTAATTCATTTTTCTTAAAATGGGTAGTTCCATTAAAAGCCATGTGCTCGGTAAAATGGGCTAAACCTTGCTGATCATTGTCTTCTAAAATAGATCCAGCATTTACTACTAAACGTAATTCTACTTTTTTCTCTGGCTTTTGATTAGGTCGAATATAGTAGGTTAACCCATTTGATAATTTGCCTATTTTTACTTTGGAATCAATAGGTAATTTTTCATTCAAATTCAATTGAGCACTTGCCGATAAAATCAGCATTAAGCCAAGTGTCATTAGCTGGAATTGTTTTCTCATAATTTTTAATTGCATTAACTGAAAAGGTGATAGCATAAATAATTAAATCACATACAGTTCTAATTGGGCTTGCTAAGATACACTATTTTAGTACCTCTGTGATGGGGTGTCCGATATTGCCGCTTGGCATTTGAATATGCAATAACGCTGCAAGTGTTGACGCAATATCATGCATATAAACTTCTTTGTTTAGAGAACCTTTTTTTATTCCCCAGCCGTAAAATAGCAAGGGGATATGAGAATCATAAGGATTCCACAAACCATGTGTAGTACCTGTGGTGCCACCATCCATATATCCTGGTTTAAAGATCATTTGTACATCACCACTTCTGTTGTACATATAACCATTGGCCAATTTTTCTCTTAATGCTTGTGGCATGGGGGTGTTTAAAATTTCTGCAGTTGGAAATGCATTTAGAATTACATCATTTTTTAATAGTTGTTGAACAATATATTGAGTAATTTCTAGCTTGTTAATTTTAGCACTATCAATGGTTGCATGATTTAAATGAATTTGATAATTCGATAAACTTACTACTGCATGGTCAATGCCAAATTTTGTTTTAATATCCACGTTTAATTCATTTTGTAATGTATATTCTGATATAGTTCCTCCGGGTAATTTAAATTCTTTCATGAAACCAGCTATATGGGCAACGCCGTGGTCGGCACTTAAAAAAGCAGTGTATTTACCTTTCCCTACCGTTTTGTCTAAGTAAGTAAACAGATTTCCTAATTCTTCATCTAATCGAATATAATCATCAATCATTTCCCATGAATTGGGGCCAAATGCATGGCCAATATAATCTGGGGATGAAAAGCTAATGGCTAATAAATCGGTGATATTGTCTTTGCCTAATTCTTCTCCAATAATGGCGGCCTTGGCCATTTCTACAGTAATGGTATTGCCATGTGGAGATGAGGAGATTTTTCCAAAACCTTCATTGCTAGATCTGGTTAAATCATAAGGCATTTTAGGTTGATTTTTTCCAAATGGGGTGCCCTCATATTCTTTTTCATCTGCTGTGGCATATTGAAGATATACCTCATCTTTTAATGTTTTTTGCCATCCTAATTTCAATAATGAATCGGGAATTTTTCGATTGTTAAATTGGGTAACCCAATTGGGTAATTCATTCGTATAATAAGAGCTTGTGATAAAGTTTCCACTTTTCGAATCAAACCAATATGCACCATTTGCACTATGGCCTGCTGGTAAAATAGCGCCTCTGTCTTTAATGGCAATTCCAATTACTTTACTTTTAAACTGATTGGCTAATCTTAATTCATCACCGATGGTGGTAGTGAGCATATTCTTTGGGCTCATCTGGCCATCATTGGAACCTGTAGCCCCTATACCTATTACACTTTTATCTTCTGTACAGTATACATTTCTGTTAGCGGTTCTGCTCCACCAATTATTTCCAGTTATTCCATGAATTGCAGGTACAGATCCTGTATAAATTCCCGTATGGCCACATGCGGTTACAGTAGGAGTATATCCTATTTGTGCATTATCACAACTAAATCCTTCATTCATCATTCGCTTAAAACCTCCATCTTGCTTAAATAGTGGGGCAAATCGGTATAGATAATCCCATCTCATTTGATCAATCACTATGCCTACTACTAATTTTGGTGATTTATCGGTAGTATTTGAATTTTTAGTTGTTTGTGCATTACTACAAATGGTTATACCCATTATTGCACAAAAAATCAAGAAACCATTTTTTGTCATTGTTCCTATATTATTATTCATGTTAATACTTTAAGTGATAAAGATAGTGTTTGGTGCATAAATACGTTTGTGCTTTCCTGAATTATGAGTAATTTTGCAGCAGTTTTTTAAAAAAGTAATAATTTAATCATATGGCAGATATTTTCGAGAAACTACTAAAAAATGCTGGACCACTTGGCCAACATCGTGAACGTGCACACGGTTATTTTGCATTTCCAAAGCTAGAAGGTGAAATCAATAGCAGGATGATGTTTAGGGGCAAAGAAATGATTGTTTGGAGTTTAAACAACTATCTTGGATTGGCCAATCACCCGGAAGTTAGAAAAATTGATGCAGAAGCTAGTAAAGAATTTGGATTAGCCTATCCGATGGGAGCAAGAATGATGAGTGGAAATTCTAATTACCACGAACAATTAGAAAGAGAATTGGCTGCTTTTGAAAAAAAGGAAGATGCTATTTTAATGAATTATGGGTATCAGGGTATCATGAGCGCCATTGATGCCATTTGTAATAGACATGATGTTATTGTATATGATGCCGAAAGTCATGCATGTATCATAGATGGTTTGCGTTTGCACCCTGGCCATCGATACGTTTTTAAACACAATGATCTGGAAGATTTTGAAAAACAAATGGTTCGCGCTACTCAGTTGATAGAAAAGCAACAGACAGGAGGTATATTAGTTATTACAGAGGGTGTATTTGGCATGGCAGGTGATCAGGGAAAAATTAAAGAGATTACCTCATTAAAATCTAAGTATAGTTTTAGATTATTGGTAGATGATGCACATGGATTTGGTACGCTTGGTAAAACAGGGGCAGGTGTGGGTGAGCAACAAGGTTGTCAGGATGGGATAGATCTTTACTTTTCTACTTTTGCAAAGAGTATGGCATCTATTGGGGCTTTTATGGCTGGTGAAAAAGCTATTATAGATTTTATCCGTTACAATATTCGAAGCCAAATTTTTGCAAAAAGTGTTCCAATGCCTATTGTAATAGGAAATTTAAAGAGATTGGATATGTTACGTAGTATGCCCGAACTAAAAGAAAAACTTTGGCATAATGCAATTAAACTTCAACAAGGATTAAAAGAAAGAGGTTTTGATATTGGTAATACAGATACTACGGTAACACCAGTATACATGAAAGGTGGTGTAGAAGAAGCTACTGCCATGGTGATGGATTTGAGAGAGCATTACCGCATCTTTTGTTCCATTGTGATATATCCTGTAATTCCAAAAGGACATATTATTTATAGATTAATTCCATCTTCCATTCATACCGATGAGGATATTCAAGAAACATTAATAGCTTTTAGTGAAACAAAAGCAAAGCTTGATGCTGGTGAATATAAAGTGGAAGCAATTCCAGATATGACTGAGCATAAATAAAGTATTCGTTTAGCTAAACATACTCTTTATCTAAAAAAGCGTCTCAATATAATTGAGACGCTTTTTTGTAGGTTGATTTTTTCAATTAGACTATAAAGTAGCAATCAATTCCTTGGCCATTCTTACATAATCGGCATTTTTAGCTTCAGTTGCCAAAACAATACATTTTTCTGCACTTGCTTTAGCACTTACTTTATCGCCCAATGCTTTTTGAATTCTGGCAGTTTGTAAAAAAAGCCAATATGCTTTTGGGTTTGCAATAGTAGCTTTGCTGATATTTTCTAAAGCCTTGCTATTGTCTTTATCCCATTCGAAATAAAAAGTAGCAGCAGCACCATATGTGGAAGGGTTAATAGGATCTGCATTCAGTGCTTTTTCTATTTGAGTACGTATACGGTCTTTTACATTGGTGCTATTGGTATAGCAACAGCAATATTTCCCCACATGATATGTAATTCACAACTTTCGGGCTGAATCTTAGCAAACTGCATGGTGAAAGTTTCAACAGGAGCCGCCATTTTCATAGATTTTACCCTAAATCTAACTATGTCTTCACTTTCTTTGTACCCATCGGTTCCCCAATTGTTAATTCCTTTATTAATGATGATTTCCCAATTTTCTTTTCCAGGAATTGTATATAAAACATAGCTTCCTGTATCAAGTAATTTTCCACCCATCATTACTTTATCGGAAAAATATAATTTAGTAGCAGCATTTGCGCCTGTACGCCAAATTTCGCCTAAAGGAACCAATTCACTTTTTTCTTTTAACATGGCCCTTCCTTTAATATTGGGGCGAGAATAGGTGAGTTCTATTTTACCAAGGCCAAAATCTTGACTAATTTTTTGTGTTGAACTTGGCGCTGGCATTCGTATTTGTGTAAAACCAGTTAATGCAGCTAAAAGTAGGGCTGCAAGCATTGTTTTTTTCATAATAATAATTGTTTTGAACCGCAAACCTACGGTTTGATTATCAATTGGAATAAAAATTTTATGTAGTTATTTATTGAAATCCTGGATGAAATCTTTGTAGGGTATCGCGAAGATAATATCGGTCTAAATGCGTATAAATTTCAGTGGTAGTGATGCTCTCATGTCCTAACATTTCTTGCACAGCTCTTAAATCGGCTCCGCCTTCTACTAAATGAGTAGCAAATGAATGACGAAGTGTATGTGGTGAAATTATTTTATGTATGCCAGCTTTTCTTGCAAGGTCTTTAATAATATAAAAAATCATTACCCTAGAAAGATGCTTCCCTCTTCTGTTTAAAAAAAGAGTGTCTTCGAATCCAGATTGAATCGGCTGATGTAAACGGATGGTTTCTTTATATATTTTAATAAATTTAATAGCGGTAGAGCCAATTGGAATCAATCGTTCTTTATCTCCCTTGCCAATTACTTTAATAAATCCTACATCTAAATATAAACCAGATATTTTTAAATTCACTACTTCACTTACTCTTAACCCACAACTGTACATGGTTTCAACAATGGCTTTATTTCTACCACCTTCGGAAGTACTTAAATCTATTTGGGCAATCATACGCTCAATTTCATCAAAACTTAAAGTGTCTGGCAAACTTCTTTTAGTACGTGGAGCTTCTAATAATAAGGAAGGGTCTACACTACATATTTGTTCTATTACACAATACGTATAAAAGCTTCTGATTCCTGAGATCATCCTCGATTGGGATGTTGCGGTCATTCCTAATTCTCCAACCCATTTTACCAATGCTTGTAAATCTTTTAGAGATAAATCATTGGGGGATTTCAACTGCTGGGTAAATTGTAAATAATCGGTGAGTTTAGCAATATCCCTTAAATAAGCTTCTATAGAGTTTTCACTTAAAGAACGTTCTAATCTTAAATAAGCTTTAAAGCCCTTTTTGTATGCTTCCCACATGCTTTTAGATAATTTAGTTAAAGATAACTTGTATTACCGTACATTCGTTTCTATACCAAAATCAGCTTAGTTATATGCAAGTTAATCTTCGTTCGTTTAAACAGAAAGTACGCCATCATGCAAAATCAATGAAGCGATTTTTAGGTAAAATTGAAAAAAATCCACCCAAAGGATTAGATAAATTAGCTGAAAAATTAGACGCTGAAGTTTGGAAAGAAGTAAACTGTTTAAGTTGTGCTAATTGTTGCAAAACAATGAGCCCAACATTTACCAACCAAGATATAAAAAGAATTGCAAGCCATTTCAAAATGACACCTGCAGAGTTTAAGGAAAAATGGTTGTATTTTGAAGAAGAAGATGGTGATTGGATGAATAAAAAGCAGCCTTGTCAATTTCTTAATTTATCAAATAATATGTGTAGTATTTATGAGGTTCGTCCATCAGACTGCGCTGGATTTCCACATCTCAAGAAAAAGAAAATGGTAGAATATATTCATGTGCATCAACAAAATATTTCTTACTGTCCTGCCACTTTTAAAATGGTAGAAAAAATGCAAGAAAAATTGGGCTAGCTTATTGCATAAAAGGAGGAGGAGCTGGTGGTCTTTGACCAAAAGGTGGTGGCGCCATTGGTCTTTGCTCTGTGTATTTACCCATTAAACATCTTCCTGCATAGGGGTACCCATCTGTAAGAAAATACATATACTTACCATTCATTTCTATACCATTACATTCGTCTAAATCACCCAAACCTTTTTTATATTCCCAATCAGAAACAAAGGTTCCATCTGGAGATGAATTTTTTAAATCTTTATTAATATTTTCTTTTCTGTTTTTATAAGAACAAAAATCGCCCGTTCTCACTTTATTAGATAATTGAAAGCTTGGTTTATACTTACCGCTTTTAGAATAATAAATAGGGAATCCATCGTTGGCAAATCCTACCAATACTAAATCGGTGCCGCCATACAAAATATCAATCAAGGCTTTTGGAACACCATGATAATGGTAAGCTCCTGTTGGTTGTACATGCGCATTGTTAAAATCTAATCCTAAGTTTACCAATGTTTGAAATGCTTCTATTCTATACCGTTCGCCCGTTGCACATACAAATGCTTCAGCAGTTTCTGGCTCAAATTTTATTCCATTTATGGCAACCCCCAATTCCCTTGCCCATCTTGCCTTGCCAGTAAATACAGGCACTAATGGAAAAATATACGTTAATCTCTGTGCCGTAATTGTATTCGGATTTCCTGCATTGGGAAATGTTCCTGTAGCATGATTAGGTAAACCATTGGTAGTCATGATGCGTTTATTTCCAATAATGGAAACCACTGTTTTGGTTCCATATTTGGCATCATCAATGGTATATGCTCCTAAATAATCCACATTTGTTTTTGTACCCGATTTGGTTGAAATAGAAGCAGCAGATTTTTGTGCACTATTGCATCCAATTATTATAAATAAGAGGAGTGTAAGAATGGTAGATAGCTTTTTCATGTACTTTAAATTATAGTTCTATCCTTCTTAGACGTCATTTATAAACAAACCTTGCTATCCTTCCTCCTTTACCTGCAAGAAATAAGGCATTCCCTTTTTTTGCCTTTTGTACTACATGAAAACCTTCCTTAGATATCAATTCCCAATTCATTCCACCGTCTTTTGAAATATCTACACCCGATGTTCCGCAAGAAATTAAATGATCTTCATTCATAAATGTTATACAAGAACGATAGCCATGAGGTGGAGTAGTAGGTTGATACCATTGTACAATACGATTCTTTTTATCAAAACTAAATATAGCAGCATTCCCATTTGTACTGGTATCATTGTTAAAATCTCCACCAACAATCATCCCTTTGCGTTTTTTTGAATCAATAGAAATTGAATTAGCGCCTGTTGATTGTTTCCCTTGAATTAAACTTAATGGGATAGATTTATTAGAATTAAATGGAATTGAATATAAGTAAGAAGCAGTACCTCCTGATACAAAAAATGCAGTAGCATATCTATGACCGATATTTTTTTTACGCATAGGCAGCCATACAATATTGGTACCACTAGACGCAAAAAATGCTTCTCCTTTTTGTAACAAAGGTAAGTGCTGGTTAAGTTGAGTATCTCTTGGTGTCCAATTATCCCCTGCATTGGAGCACAAAACATGGTAGAATTGTTCTTCTAATGGATCTCCAATAAGAATACCCAATGTGTCTTTTCCTATGATGGTAAAATCCATTGCATCAAAAAATGCAGCATTTGCGGTGTCTTCAAAAACTTTTTTCCAAGTAAGGCCTCCGTCCTTGGTTTTTAAAATAACTGCAGGTTGGGTAATACCCATTATTAATGCTGTATTTTCATCAAAAGCTTCTATATCTCTAAAATCACTTTTTTCATACCCGTATACAGTAATCCAATTCCATGTTTCCCCTCCATCTAAAGATTTTCCTACTAATCCATTGCTACCACTAACCCATACTACCCGATTATTTACAACGCTCATACCCCTAATACTTGTTTTTTGGCCTTGCTCTAGTATTTCAATGTTTGGGGTTTGTGCAACAATTACTTTGCAACAAAGAATTCCTACAATACAGAGATAAATTTTATTTTTCAAAAACATACATACACATTTGCAGTTGAAGTTAATTACTTATTAAACATAATGTATATTTCTCATGATCCCTTATTGGATGAGTAGAACACAATTGTTATTAGGAGATGAACCTATTAAAGTATTGATGCAAAAACATGTATTGATTGTTGGTCTTGGTGGAGTTGGTGGAATTTGTGCAGAAATGATTGTGAGAGCAGGGGTGGGAAAGTTAACCATCGTGGATGCGGATAGCATAGATTTAAGTAATGCCAATCGGCAAATTCCTGCCTTGCATTCAACTGCTGGCAAATTAAAGTCGGAAGTGATGGCGGAACGTTTAAAAGATATCAATCCTCAATTGGTATTGGAAATAAAATCTATTTTTATTCAAGAAGATCAAATACCACCATTATTAAAAGAGGCCAGCTATGATTATGCGGTTGATTGCATAGATACTTTGAGTCCTAAAGTTTTTTTTATTAAAGCCTGTTTAGATAAAAAAATTCCTATTGTAAGCTCTTTAGGAGCCGGTGGAAAATTAGATCCCTCTCAAGTGGTTATTACTGATATTTCCCAAACCTATCAATGTAGTTTGGCTTCTTATGTTAGAAAAAAATTGCACGCACATGGAATATATAAAGGCCTTACCGTAGTTTTTAGTGCAGAGAAAGTAGATCAAACTAAAGTAATTGAAACCGAAAAAGCCTTCCCTAAAAAATCTATCATTGGAACCATAAGTTATATGCCGGCCATTTTTGGTTGCATGGCAGCTAGTGTAGTTATTAGGGGGCTAATAAAGTAAATATGGGATAATCGTTTTTTCCCATTCTTTATTTGAACAGAGCATAGTGATTTTTCTTAAAAATTGTGGAAAGGGTAATTCAAAAATGGCCTCGCTATTGGGAATGCCCAATAATTTATCTAAATGATTTTTTCCACTAGGGTTTACACTCGTTTTATAATTATTCCATTTAAACTGATTAGGATGATTATCTTTAATTAGTTTAACAATAAGTAATCCAGCATAAATTGGTTTAAAACTAGTATAATCTTTTATAGTAAAACGAATACCCTTACATTGTTCTCCTGCATATTGGCCAAATATTGGTAGATAAATAATGGATTCTGCAGTCATTTCTCCTTCAAAAATATTATTTATTTGCGCTACTAATAGGTTATGCTGAAGCCATGGTGAACCCAATAGTTGAAAAGCATGATCTGTTCCCCTGCCTTCATTAATGTTTGTAGCTTCAAGGAAACAAAGAGCGGGATATAAAATCATGCTTTCGAAATTTTGAATGGCAGGGGAAGTGCCTACAAATAAAGAGCCCCAATTTGGTTGAAACTGATTCCTATTCCAATTTTCACAATGGATGACTTCTAAATTAGCATTCATTAATCTGCTTTTATTAAAATAAAAAGCTAGTTCTCCTAAAGTACAACTATGTCTGATAGGAATGGGCCATCTACCTATAAATGAAGCGCAAGAAATATCCAAATTAGGACCTTCAGCTAAATGCATCATGCCAGAAATGGGATTTGGTCTATCTAATACAATTATTTTTTTATTGGCATTTGCGCAAGCTTCCATTGCATAGGTGAGCGTCCATAAATAAGTGTAAAATCTTACGCCTGTATCTGGCACGTCAAATATAATCACGTCTACATGATAAATATCTTCTTCACCAGGTGCTAACTTATTGCCATATAAACTAATAATGGGTAAATCGGTTAATTCATCTACTCCATCTTGCATTGCTTCTCCATCAGCTCCTTTTACCATTAAACCATGCTCTGGAGAAAAAAGTTTAACTAAATTAAAACCTGCATCTTGTAATGCTTTTCTAGAAGGAATGCCCTTGCTAGTTCTTGCAGATTCATTGGTAATGAGGGCAATATTTTGACTCTTCCAAGTTGGGTTAGATTGTATTAGTAAATCAATGCCAAAATGCACTAACATAAATTGTTGTTTTAGCTTCTTTCAAATTCCATTCGTACTTTTAATTGTTCTACTACATTAAAAATAATTGGGCAACGATCATAATGCATAAAAGTGGTAAAAAGTCTTCTCTTGAAATTGGGTAAATGTAAAGCAGGAAATTCTTTGCATCCTTCAAATCGGTGCTCATAAATTGTACATTTATTATTTGATAAAAAATGACAAGGCATTTGATTCATGATCATAAACCCATTACTTCCTTTTTCTATATAAGCCAAATCAAATTCCTCTCTAGTTTTATTTAAATGAATACTCAATGCATTTGCTTCAGATTCATTTAAACATACCATTAAACTTTTACAGCAATTTCCGCATTTTGTACAATCAATAGTTGGGCTAATGAATGCATTTAATTCCTGTACTAACTTATCTAATGATTCACTGGATGTTTCTCTCATCAATTCTTTAAAATGCTCATTTTCTAACTCATTTGACTGGGCAAATTTTTGTATGAATTCAAGGTTTGTTTGAGGTGTAAATGCTAACATATTGCCATAAAGGTAGTTACTGAATATAAAAATCAGTCTAAAACAACGATTTATCCACAGAGAAAGGCTATTTGTAGAAAAGTATAATTGGGCTAAGATTTGTGGGCGTTAGATTTGCCATTGGCAAAAATGTATACAAAACGATTATTATGGCAGATGATAAAAATTTGGCTAGGTATGATGAGGACTCAATAAAATCACTTGATTGGAAAGAACATATACGACTTAGGCCAGGTATGTATATTGGAAAGTTGGGAGATGGTTCTGCAGCAGATGATGGTATTTATGTGCTCATTAAAGAGGTAATAGATAACTGTATTGATGAATATACCATGGGTTTTGGTAAGCAAATAGAATTGATTATTGAAGATAAGCAAGTAACCGTTCGTGATTTTGGTAGAGGAATTCCATTAGGGAAAGTGGTTGATGTTGTAAGTAAAATAAATACTGGGGCCAAATACGATAGTAAAGCTTTTCAAAAAAGTGTGGGTTTGAATGGGGTTGGTACCAAGGCAGTAAATGCTTTGAGTCAATATTTTATGGTTACTGCTTTTAGAGAAGGAAAAGCTAAAACTGCGGAATTTTCAAAAGGTGTTTTAATAAAAGAACATAAAGAAATTAAAACAAATGAGCCTAATGGAACATTGGTAACATTTACTCCCGATGAAACCATTTTTAGGAATTTTTATTTTATACCAGAATATTTAGAAAATCAACTTTGGAATTATTGTTACTTAAATGCTGGGTTAGCAATGAATTTCAATGGGAAAAAATACATCAGTAAAAATGGATTATTAGATCTTTTACAAAGGAAAACCAATCCAGATGAATTAAGGTATCCAATCATTCATTTAAAAGGAGACGATATTGAAGTGGCCATGTCTCATAATAATGATTATGGAGAAGATATTTTTTCATTTGTAAATGGTCAATATACTACTCAAGGAGGTACACATCAACAGGCTTTTAGAGAGGCATATATTAAAGTAATCAGAGACTTTTTTAAAAAAGATTACGATGCTGCTGATATTAGAACAAGTATTGTTGCAGCAGTATCTGTACGAGTGCAGGAACCCGTATTTGAAAGCCAAACTAAAACTAAATTAGGTTCTCAAAATGTTGCAGATGGCGGCCCTAGTATGAAAATGTTTGTATTAGATTTTTTACAAAAAGAGCTGGATAATTTCTTGCATCGGAATCCTGCTACTGCGGATGCACTTAAAAAGAGAATAGAGCAAAATGAACGCGAAAGAAAAGAACTAGCTGGCATAAAAAAATTAGCAAATGAACGGGCCAAAAAAGCAAATTTGCACAATAAAAAATTACGTGATTGCAGAACACATTTAAACGATGAATTGCCTGCAAAAAATAAAGAAGCATTTATATTACTGCAAAATGATACCACCATTTTTATAACCGAAGGAGATAGTGCTAGTGGTAGCATCACCAAATCTAGAAATGTGGATACTCAAGCTGTATTTAGTTTAAGAGGTAAGCCACTTAATTCTTTTGGTGAAACTAAAAAAGTGGTTTACCAAAACGAAGAATTTAATTTATTACAACATGCTTTGAATATAGAAGAAGGTTTAGAAGGTTTACGATACAATAACATTGTAATTGCCACAGATGCAGACGTGGATGGTATGCATATACGTTTGTTACTGATGACTTTCTTTTTGCAATTTTTTCCAGATCTTGTAAAAAAAGGACATGTATATATTTTAGAGACACCTTTATTTAGAGTTAGGAATAAGCAAGAAACTATTTATTGTTATGATGAAACAGAAAAGCAAGTTGCGGTTAAAAAATTGGGAAGCAAGCCAGAAATAACCCGATTTAAAGGATTAGGTGAAATTTCACCAGAAGAATTTGGAAGGTTTATTGGAAGGGATATACGTTTACAGCCTGTTATTTTAGAGCAAGGAGATCATATACAAGATTTATTGTCTTATTATATGGGAAAGAACACGATGGAGCGTCAATTATTTATTATTAATAATTTAAGAATAGAATTAGATCTTGTAGAGAACTAATAGTTTATATAAAAATATCAACCAAAATATGATCCATATTGTTTTTGAAAACCCGGATGTTTTTGTTTTACAAAAAGCCATAGAATTAGATGAAAGTTTACAGGGAACCGTTATTGAAATAAAAGATGATTATGCGGTAGGACCACTGGAAAATATCTATGAAATAGATGGATATCAGCAAAGACGCGATTGGTGGGGGAACGTTTTATTAAATTCTCCTTATTCCGATCAAATAAATATAGTAGATGATAAACGAGTTGTTCACTCGTTAATTCAACAGTTATTAGAAGATGATCAATTAGAAGTTTGGATTTGGATGGGCCAAAATGCACATGATGTATGCGGTTATTATTGGCTCATGTGTCAATTGAAAGACTTTGTAGGAAGAGTGCATGTATTGTATTTAAATAATTTACCCTTCTTTAATGAAAAAGGGAATATATTTTATCCAACACATTTGCATGAAATACAACCAAAAGAATTTTTGAAAGCCAAGAAATTAGCTAGGCCAATAACTTTAAGTGAATTTGAACTTGATCCAGATGAATGGAAAAAAATATGTTTAGAAAATGCAATAATTCGATTTTTAGAAGGGGGTAAAAAAATTATTGCAAAAGATGATAATTTCTTTGATAAATATTTATTGAATCAAATAACAGGAGAACCTCAGAAATTAAATAAAATTATTACTAATACGCTAAATAAAATGCCTGTTCAAACTGGGGATGCCTTTTTAGTATGGCGAATAAAAGAAATGGCTTTACAAGGTATATTAACTATTAGTGGTGATTGGCAAAAGGGTTGGAAAGAAATAACTATACAATTACAAACTACAGCACTTAACTAAGTATGATTACCATTACAAAATTGAATAAAATAGGTGAGGATGAACGAGGAGCTACTCATTATTTTAATACAAACAGAACTGGTGAATTTATTGTAGCATATAGAAAAGCTGGCAGTGTTAGTGGAAAACATTATCATAAAGGCATTGCATCTAAGAAAAATCCTGAAAAAATTATTATTATGCAAGGTCAAGCTCATTTAAATTGGTTTGAAGTAAATGGCAATAGAAGCGGTGTTGAAAAAATTATTGCCCCTGCGATGATAGAAATTGCTCCATGGGCTTGGCATGAAGTAGTTGCCGATACTGATATAATTGTTTTTGAGTTAAATGGGCTTGAAGATGCAAAAGAAGATACATTTAAGGTAGATTAATTTTTTTTAATTAGAACAGTAAACATACCATGTTGAAAGAAGAAAATAGGGTTTTTGATAACGAAAGTGGCGTTCAAGGCCAGTATAAAAATTGGTTTTTAGATTATGCTTCTTATGTTATACTAGAGCGCGCTGTGCCTGCCATCGAAGATGGATTAAAGCCAGTACATAGAAGAATTCTTCATTCCATGAAAGAAATGGATGATGGTAGATTTAATAAAGTGGCCAATATTATAGGACAAAGCATGCAGTATCATCCGCATGGAGATGCAAGTATTGGAGATGCTTTGGTTAATTTAGGTCAAAAAGATTTATTAATTGATACGCAGGGAAACTGGGGTGATGTTCGAACTGGGGATGATGCTGCAGCAGCTCGTTATATAGAGGCTAGATTGAGTAAATTTGCTTTAGAGGTTGCGTTTAATGCAAAAACTACAGAATGGCAATTAAGTTATGATGGAAGAAAAAATGAGCCTGTAAACTTACCCATGAAATTCCCTTTATTGCTTGCACAAGGGGCAGATGGAATTGCTGTGGGACTTTCAACTAAAATATTGCCTCACAATTTTTGCGAATTAATTGATGCATCAATTAAATATTTACGGGGTAAAAAATTTGAATTATTCCCAGATTTCCAAACTGCTGGAATGATTGATGTTGCTAGTTATAACGATGGTAAACGAGGAGGTAAAGTTAGGGTGAGAGCGCGTGTAGAAGAACTTGATAAAAAAACATTGGTAATTAAAGATGTTCCATATAGTGTTACTACAACGCAATTAATGGAGAGTATAACTAAGGCCAATGAACAAGGAAAAATAAAAATAAAAAAAGTAATAGATGTTACTGCAAAAGATGTAGAAATTCAAATTGATTTAGCTGCTGGAATATCTCCTGATATTACCATTGATGCCTTGTATGCTTTTACTGATTGCGAAGTGAGTATTTCTCCAAATGCTTGTGTAATTGTTCAAAATAAACCTCAATTTTTAACAGTTCAAGAATTATTGAAAGCTTCTGTAGATAATACTAAGTCACTTTTACAAAAAGAATTAGAAATTAAGCTTTCGGAATTAGAAGACAAATGGCATTATACTTCTTTAGAAAAAATATTTTTTGAAGAAAAAATATATAAAGAATTAGAGTTGAAGCATGAAACTTGGGAAAAAGTTATTGAAGCAATAGACAAGGCTTTTATACCATTTAAGAAGAAATTAAAAAGATCAATTGAAAGGGAAGATATTATAAAGCTTACAGAAAAACCAGTAAGAAGAATTTATCGCTTAGATATAAATGAATTAAACGAGCAAATAAAGGCAATTGAACTTGATATAAAGCAAGTGCTTTTTGATTTAGATCATCTCATTGATTTTGCTATATCTTATTTTGAGAATTTACAAAAAAAATATGGCAAGGGCCGTGAACGGAAAACGGAAATTAAAGAATTTGATACAATACAAGTTAAGCAGGTGGCCATTGCTAATACCAAAGTGTATTTGAATAGGAGTGAAGGCTTTATTGGAACAGGCCTAAAGAAAGATGAATTTTTATGTGAGTGTTCCGATTATGATGATATCATTGCATTTACCAAAGCAGGAAGTATGAAAGTGGTAAAAGTTTCTGATAAAGTTTTTATTGGGAAAGATATTATTTATGCTGCTGTTTTTGAAAAAAATGATGAACGTACTACTTATAATATGATTTATGTAGATGGTAAATCGGGAGTTAGTTATGCAAAACGATTTAATGTTACGGGTATCACAAGAGAAAAGGAATATGACCTAACAAAAGGTTCGGAAAAATCTAGGATACATTATTTCACAGCAAATCCAAATGGGGAGGCGGAACTAGTGAAAATTATATTAAGTCCTAATTGTACTGCTAGAATTAAAGAACTCGATTTCTTTTTTGAAGAAATAGAAATAAAAGGAAGAAGTAGTATGGGTAATCAGGTAACCAAATATCCTATTAAAACAGTTAAGTTAAAAGAAGCTGGAAAAAGCACTTTGGCTGGAAGAAAACTTTGGTTTGATGATAAATTTGGCAGATTAAATACAGAAGAAAAGGGGAAATATTTAGGGAGTTTTGAAGATGAAAAAATAGTAGTTTTCTATAAAAATGGAACATACGAATTAACAGATACAGAAATAACGCAACGCTTTGAGCCAGATCTTGTAATGTTGATAGAACAGTTTAATCCTAGTAAAATAATTTCGGCTATTTATTTAGATCAAGAAAAACAACAGTACAATATCAAACGCTTTAAAATTGAAACTTCTACCCTTAAAACCCAGTTTTTATTTATAAAGGAAGGTACTGGAAATAGATTAGAAGCTATTTCTACAGTAGATGAACCTATCTTAGTAGTACAAACTGGCAGAGGGCAACAAGTAAGAAAGGCTAAATTTAAAGTGGCAAAAATGGTAGAAGTAATGGGTTGGAAAGCAGTAGGTGCTAAATTAACTGATTACAGTAAAACTATAGAAATGGAGTGGGAGCAGGTTATTCCTAAAGATGCTGCACCAGAATTATTTTAATAAATGCTATATGGAACAAATTCAGGTTGGCAATTATAATACTTTACAAGTAAGTAGAAAAGTAGCGTTTGGATATTATTTAGATGATGGAGGAGACGGAATATTATTGCCTACTCGATTTGCTCCTGAAAAATTGCAGATTGGAGATAAAATTACTGTTTTTGTTTATCATGACTCCGATAACAGATTAATTGCAACTACACAAAAACCCAAGGCAGTTGTTGGTGATATTGTAAAGCTTACTGTTGTATCAGTTACCAATCAAGGTGCTTTTTTAGATTGGGGATTAATGAAAGATTTATTTGTACCTGTTTCTAAACAAATTGCTGGAATGCGTTTAGGTGGGGAGTATTTGGTACTGGTATATATTGATGAAATGACGGGGAGGGTAGCTGCAACAGAAAAAGTAGAGGCTTTGATGCGCAATGAAGTACTTACAGTTAAAGAAATGGACTTAGTAGATTTATTAGTTTATAGAAATTCTGATATTGGATATGTGATGATTATCAATAAAAAACATATTGGTATCTTACATAAGAATGAAGTGTTTCAACAATTACATATTGGAGATAAACTAAAAGGGTTTGTAAAAAAAATATTACCCGATAATAAAATGGATGTAGTGTTGGGTAAGCCAGGATTTGATAAGATAGAAGATGAATCTGCTAAAATTTTGAGATTACTCAAAGAAAATAACGGGTATTTACCCTACCATGATAAGTCTGAACCAGAATCCATTTATGCATTTTTTGGGATGAGTAAAAAAACTTTCAAAATGGCAACAGGTAGTTTATATAAGCTACAAAAAATTAAATTTACCCAAACTGGGATCCAGTTAGCTGAATCATAGTTTTACTAACATTTGTTAGCGTATTTTATTATCTTTACACTTCAAAACGTTGTTTCCATGATGAATAAAATAGTTTATATCGTAGCTGCAGTTCGAACTCCAATTGGAAGTTTTGGAGGTACATTAAAAGATTTTACAGCTCCTCAGTTAGGTGCTATTGCCATAAAAGCAGCCATTGCAAAAGCTGGTGTTGATAAAGATTTAATTGATGAAGTATTCATGGGCTGCGTAATTCAAGCTAATACAGGTCAAGCGCCTGCTCGTCAGGCCGCAAAATTTGCAGGCTTACCAGATAAAGTAATTGCTACTGCTGTAAATAAGGTATGTGCAAGTGGTATGAAAGCGATAGCACTTGGTGTTCAATCTATTTTATTAGGAGACGCAGATATAGTTGTATCTGGCGGCATGGAAAGTATGAGCAATGCTCCTTATTATAGTCCTAATGTACGTTGGGGTAACAAGTATGGAACTGTATCTTTAATAGATGGGATTGCTAAAGATGGTTTAACTGATGTGTATCATCAATATGCCATGGGGAATTCAGCAGAATTATGTGCCTCTACTTTACATATTTCAAGAGAAGAACAAGACGCTTTTGCCATTGAAAGTTATAAGAGAAGCCAACATTCAGTAAACAATGGGCTATTTGTTGATGAGATTGTGCCTGTAGAAATTCCACAAAGAAAAGGGGCTCCGATTTTGTTTTCAAAAGATGAAGAACCGTTTAACGTTAAGTTCGATAAAATTCCCGAATTAAAAAGTGCTTTTATTAAAGAGGGCACTGTTACAGCAGGTAATTCTAGTACCATGAATGATGGTGCTGCTGCATTGGTATTAATGAGTAAAGAAAAAGCAGATGAATTAGGCATCAAACCAATGGCTATTGTTCGTGGTTATGCCGATGCAGCACAAGCTCCTGAATGGTTTACAACCACTCCCTCTTTAGCGGTTCCCAAAGCAGTAGCAAAGGCTGGATTAACGATGAAGGATATTGATTTTATAGAATTGAATGAAGCTTTTTCTGTTGTGGGTATTGCCAATACAAAAAAAATGGAATTAGATCCTGCTAAAGTGAATGTGAGAGGTGGTGCCGTATCCATGGGCCATCCTTTGGGCTGTAGTGGTGCTAGAATTATTGTAACCCTCATTCATATTTTAAAACAAGATGGTGGAAAATTTGGAGCTGCTGGCATTTGTAATGGTGGTGGTGGAGCAAGTGCCATGGTGGTTGAATTAGCCTAATTTTTCCAAGGACCGAATTTGTGTTGAGCTTCAGTTAGGGTATCTGCAAAAGGCCCAAATGGATGATCGAATGGCTTTTTATTTACCTGTGGCCAATCCGTTTTCCATTTTCTTAATGGTCTATTTTGGCTGTTTACAAAAGCTGCCACATCCCATGCCTCTTCATTAGTAAGTATCGGATGCTGATAATTTACAGGGAACGGCATATTATTTTTTACAAAGCCTGCAAAACGGGAAAGCCTAAATAAACCCGCTGAAACATTATAGCTGTTCTTGCCCCATAGAGGAGGATATTTATATTCAATTTGATCTTGATTTAATTCACCAGATCCATCTGCTCCATGACATTTTTGGCAATAATATATGTATACAATGGACCCTTTTGATGGGCTTGCTGCACGATTTAGTTGAGGGATTTTTTGAATACCACTTCCTATAGGGATTGTATTTTTAACAACACCTTGGCCAACCCATTTGATATAGGCAACCATTGATTTTAATTCATAAGAGTTTGAATCTAATGCTTTTCCATTTAGGCTACGCATCATACAGTCACTAATTCTTTTTTCTATAGTTTCAATGGATCCAGAGCGATCTCTATATAATGGATAATTAGCCGCTACTGCAGCAAAATTATTCCCCCAAGGCTTTGTTCCTCCTTCTAAATGGCAGTGAGAACAATTCATCCCATTAGTGATAGGTGCAATAGTTCCCTTCGGGCCAAAATAGCTTGCTGTATGGTAAATTAACGATCTGCCGTAACGAATACGATCTCCTATTTTATTGGTTGGAATTTCATCAACGCTCTTTGCTGCCCAACAACTTGAATCTGTTGTTGAAACATAATTTTGTTCTTTATCATTACAACTATATACACTAGCCCATACTAGAATAACACATAGTTTATATGCATAATTGATGAATAACTGTTGAAAGTAAAAACGATTCAATTATTTTATTTTAATAACCTCATGTAGTATCATGTAACAACCAACTGAAAGTACAAAAAAACCAAATCCTTTTTTTAGTTTAGCTCCAGAAATTTTACTACTAAGCATATCTCCCAATAAAATGCCAATACAACTAATGGCTGTTAATTTAAATAGCAAGGGCCAAATAAAATGACTATTGGTTAAGTCTCCAAGAAACCCAAATAATGAATTGGCTGCAATAATTAATAATGAAGTACCTATGGCTTTTTTCATAGGGAGTTGGAAAATAAAGATCAATACTGGAATAATTAGAAATCCTCCACCTGCACCAATTAATCCGGTTAATATACCAACTTCTACTCCTCTAAAAAGCGCATTTCCTGCATGTATAGGATTATTTTCTAATGCTTTTGCATAGGCATCTTTACGAATCATATGAATTGATGCAATAATCATAATGATGGCAAACAATATCAGTGTGGCAATAGATTTGGTAACCTCGAATGATGCTATAAAAAATAAATGATTAGGGATTACTGGTAATAGTAATTTTCTAACTAATACCACAGTAATAATAGAGCTCAGGCCAAAATAGCCAGCAACTCTCGTGTCTACTTCACCTTGTTTGTATTTAATAATGGCCCCAACTAAACTGCTGAATCCAACAATAAATAAAGAATAGCCTGTAGAAATAAAGGGATCTATATTAAATAAATAAACCAATACTGGTATTGTTAAAATAGAGCCACCACCTCCAATTAAGCCAAGTGAAACTCCTATAAACAATGCGGCAAAATATCCAATTATTTCCATTAGCTTTTGGTGATTCCTACTCTCTTTTTAATAAATGCTTGTTTACTAACTGCGTTTAACATACTCATGGCCAAGTCTCCTGCATTAATTTTAAATTCATTCGGAATTGGCGGGTATTCCTCGCTGGTAATAAAATAGCCAGTTTCATCTGCATCAATAATATTAGGAGCACAATAAAATGTCCAATCGAGGTTAGTGTCTTTTAAATATTCATATGCTTTTAAATGCTCCATCCCAACTAGTTTATACTCTTCTGGATAATCAGGAGCATTCAGTAAGTAGGTGTCATCTTCGGCATTTAATACTCCCATTCCTCCTAAAGCAACAATTCTATGTATTCCCTTGCGTTGCATTTCAGTAATAATATTTTTAATACCTAAACTCCTACTTTTATCAGAGCCGTCAATGGAACCACCTAATACAGAAATTACTGCATTGGCATGTTCCAATGCTTTTGCAATATCTTTATGATCAAAAATATATCCTTTCATAGCAATTAAGTGTTCATTGCGATGATCTTCATCAAGTAAAGCAGCTACATTTCTTCCAAAAGCGGTAATGGTATAGCCTCTAAGTAAACCTTGTTGAACCAATCTTTTTCCTACCTGACCTGTTGCTCCAAAAATGGTTATATGCATAGTATTGTATATTAAGATACTTGTTCTGTAATTTCCTGCATAGAAATGCCGTATTGACTTTCGTCGTAAATGCAAGTGCCATTTTTAATGATCAATACTTGTGGAGATTCATGATGTACTTGAAACAGATTGGCCACTTCATTCGAAACTGATCTGTATTGAAGCAGGTCTAAAAAATAAAATTCTGCATTTTCAGGAGCAGATTCTCGTTCTAAACGGTGTAATGCCATTGCACTAATACTGCATCTTGTACTATGTTTAAAAATTACTTGTGGAACCTTGTTGGAGGCTTCGCGAATGATATTCAATTGCTCAATACTTGTTAAAGGAGTCCATTTCATACAAAAAATTTGTACAAAATTAAACCATTTGAACTAACCTCTAAAATATCGTGGATTAGTGGTAGGACATCCTCTGCCTTTAACAGAAGTGCAAGAAGCAAATAAAATGGTTACAGAACCAGCTACGAGGAGTAATAAAAGAATCTTTTTCATACAATTTAGTATTCTATAAAATTAGCATGTATTTTGCACCATATCAAAGATATAGGTTAAATGCAAAACGTTGCCCGGGAGGAATCCACATTATTTGTTAATTTCTAACCCGAACCTATTTAAAATATAATAACGTATGAGGGTTCATTTTATTTCAATTGGAGGTAGTGTAATGCATCAATTGGCCATTGCATTAAGAAAAAAGGGATATATTATTACTGGTTCCGATGATGAAATTTTTGAACCTGCAGCAGGAAATTTAGCGTTAGCTGGGTTAATGCCTACCCAAATTGGCTGGAATCCTAATTTGATTACCACCAATTTAGATGCGGTTATTTTAGGAATGCATGCAAAAGAGGATAACCCTGAGTTATTAAAAGCCAAGACTCTTGGTTTGACGATCTATTCTTTTCCTGAGTATATATATCAAGAAAGTAGGCAAAAATTGCGCATAGTGGTAGGGGGTAGCCATGGTAAAACCACTACTACTAGTATGATTATGCACGTGTTGCGTACATTAAATAAAGACTTTGATTATTTAGTTGGAGCTAAATTGAGTGGTTTTGAACAATCGGTAAGTATTACAGATGCTCCACTAATTGTATGTGAGGGAGATGAATATCCAGCAAGTGCAATTGAAAGGAGGCCTAAATTTCATTTTTTGTATCCTCATATTGCCATCTTAACTGGGATTGCTTGGGATCACATTAATGTATTTCCCACTTTTGATTTTTATGTAGAGCAGTTTGTTATTTTTATCAATAAAATAGAACCTGGTGGGTTGCTCATTTATAATCAATCCGATTTGGTGTTACATAAATTGGTAATTGACCACCATCGATCAGATATTCGCTATCAGCCTTATCAAGTTCCTGATTTTAAAATAGAAAATGGTATAACTACTGTGTATATAGCAGGTGTTTCTGGAAAGCTCAACGTTTTTGGAAATCATAATTTAATGAATTTACAAGCAGCTTATTACGCTTGCGCGGAGTTACAAATTCAAGCAATCAATTTTGTTCAAGCGATGGCTAATTTTACAGGTGCTTCTAAACGATTAGAGTTACTAGCGTCAAATAATCAAACGAGTATTTATAGAGATTTTGCGCATGCCCCTAGTAAGGTAAAAGCCTCGGTAGAGGCTGTAAAACAACAATATCCAAATAGAAAGTTATTTGCCATTTTAGAATTACATACGTATAGTAGCTTAAATGAAGCATTTATGGTTCAATATACAAGTGTATTTGATGAAGTAGATACAGGAGTAATTTTTTATTCGAAACATGCACTTGAATTAAAAAGAATGCCATTTTTATCTCCAGAAAAAGTAAAAGCAGGCTTTCATAAGGAAGGGTTGATTGTATTGCATGATCGGAAAGCATTAGAAGATTGGCTGCAATTGCAAAATTTTGTTAATGCGAATATTCTCTTTATGAGCAGTGGTAATTATGATGGAATAAACATACTTTCGTTTGCTAAACAAATTACCCAATAATTTAATTCAGTAACAAAAATTCTAATGAATCTTCAACTCACCAGGCCCATCGCATTTATAGACTTAGAAACCACTGGAGTTAATATTAGTAATGATCGTATTGTAGAAATTGCGATTGTTAAAATTAACCCAGACGGTTCCAAACTTGTTAAAAGGAAATTAATAAATCCGCTAATGCCTATTCCAACAGGTGCTACAGAAGTGCATGGTATTTCGGATGAAATGGTAAAAGATGCTCCCAGTTTTAAACAAGTTGCCAATGAAGTAAAACAGTTTATTGAAAATTGTGATATGGGAGGATATAATAGTAACCGATTTGATGTGCCAATGTTAATAGAAGAATTTCTAAGAGCAGGTATTGAATTTAGCGTTGATGGTAAAAAATTGGTAGATGTTCAAAGGGTTTTCCATCTGATGGAGCAGCGTACTTTAAGTGCAGCATATAAATTTTATTGTAACAAGGTATTGGATGGTGCTCATAGTGCCGAAATTGATGCTACCGCAACTTGGGAAGTACTAGAAGCACAGGTAGAACGTTACCCTCAAATAGGAACAACCGTAGAAAGTATAGTAAAATTTACTGGAGAAGATGATATAGTAGATTTTGCACGTAGGTTTATAAAAGACAAAGGAGTAGAGGTATTTAATTTTGGAAAACATAAGGGTAAGCCGGTTATACAGGTTCTAAAAGAAGAGCCACAATATTATGATTGGATGATGAAAGGTGATTTTGCCATGGATACCAAGCAAAAGCTTACTGAAATATTCAAAAGAACAATTGCTAAAAAGCCATAATGCACTATTTGTATGCATTTTTTATATTTTAAATAGAATTCACTACTTTAAGTCATTCATCTATCAAAATAGTATCTTCATTGAAATATTTTTAAAAATCATTGGAAAAAATTGTCATAATACCCACTTATAATGAATGCGACAATATTGTTGCCATTATTACTGCTGTGTTTACTTTAAATAAAGGGTATCATGTATTGGTAATTG